>JABSQI010000233.1 GCA_013215905.1 Legionellales bacterium
GGATAATCACATACCGTTTGAATTCCATCATCATTTACATCTTGAGAAAGCGTACTACGTAAAACTTCATGCCTACTAACAATTTTCTGTAACCCATACTTTATTCCTTCCACATCTGTATCGACTGAAACCTCAAATAATGATGGTATATGATATGCATTTGTTCCGCCTTCATATTGCTCAATAAACCATAAACGATTCTGTGAAAAAGATAAAACTGAACTATTGGATTCTACTTTTGAGATCACTACTTGAGTGTTTTCTATATTTTGAATTAACAACTCGGATATAGTTTTATATTTAAAAATATCTGCTACTTTAATATCCTTTTCCAAAAACTCACTCATTCTATAAGACACCTTAATGCTCAATATAGAATCTCCTCCTATTCGGAAAAAATCATCAGTAACTCCTACTCGACCTAATCCTAATACTTCCTCCCAAATACCACACAAGGCTAGCTCTGTACCTGTCTTTGGCGCTACATATAAAGCATCCGATGAACTAAAATCAGCATTTGGAAATGCTTTCTTATCTAACTTACCATTGATCGTTAATGGAAAAATATCCATCATTATTAAACTATTTGGAATCATATAATCAGGCAATGAGTTAGATAATTGTAGTAAAATATCTTCTTTGCTCACTTGATTAAGATAGGGGATGTTATAATAATTGTTTAGGTTAATCTCTAAGTTATCTGTAATCTGCCTAACATTTCCCCTATCTCGAATAGAAATAATCACATCATATCTATACTTACTTAATTCATTGACGTAGTCTCCATCTCTTTTTAAAACACTAACTTTTATACCTTTATATTTACTCTTTAAATAGTTGAAATAATCCGGACTAATTAATAGTTCTTTTTCTTTTATAGATATTCTATTAATATCATGTTGTGTATAACTTTCTCTTTTGTAATCTAATTTTTCTTTGATTAAATCTTTATGCAAGCTATAATTTCTGATATCTCCTAAAAAAATAGAACCTGTTTTCGATAGCTTATCAATTGCCTTTTCCAACATATCATCAAAATACTCGATACTAGGAAAATATTGACAAACTGAATTAATAATGATAGTATCATAGAATTCATTTTCAGGAAGTTGATCTATTTGATCTGCTTTTAAATGGAATAGTTCAATATCATTATCCTTGCCTTCAAAGTATTCTTTATGTATATCAATAACAGGTTTTGAAATATCTATTCCAACATATCTTTCTGTATCATCTATTAAAGGGTACATTAGTAAACCAGAGCCTACTCCAATTTCCAAAACATTACTAGGGTGCAAATTTTTGATTATAGATATTATATCATCTCTCCATAATTCCATTTCAAGTAAAGGAATTGGTTCACCTGTAACATAACTATCCCAGCCTGAAAAATCAGAAGCATCTTCTACCTCTTTCATAGTTTCGTTATAATCTAAATTATAGAGGTCCTCCCAGGTATCTAATATAGATAAATCATTCTCTAAGATATTTTTATTATCTAACACATAGTATCCTACTAAATATTTTATATTCCTTGAGTCTGTAAAACGTTCTTTCACTAAAACACAACTCTGTTTGATTCCTCTAATCTGAGATAACGCATGTTCTATTTCTCCCAATTCTATTCGATGACCTCGAATTTTGACCTGATCATCATTCCTGCCTATATACTCCAAATTACCTTCTGGTAACCAACGCACTAAATCCCCAGTCTTATATAAACGAGTACATATTTTTTTCTTATCCAATTCACTAGCAAATGGATTAGCGATAAAACGCTCTGAAGTTAATTGCTCATTGTTAAGATACCCCCGAGATACCCCGGCACCACCAATATATAATTCTCCTATTACTCCTATTGGAACTGGCTGACAGGTTCCATCTAAAACATAAACTTGGGTATTCGATATTGGGGAACCTATTGAAATACTTTTTTCTAAATTTTCAACTTTATAATACGAGGAACATACAGTAGCTTCAGTTGGCCCATAAGTATTAAACACATTAAATTTCTTATAAATATTAAATACAAAATCCTTTTTAAGAACATCTCCTCCACTTATAAAAGCTCTTATTTTTAAATTGTAATCTTTATAATACTCATTTAAATAGCTTATTACATATGGATTCGTGCTTAAAATTGTTATCTCACTCCTTTCACATTCTAATAAAAGCTCTCTAAAATCTTTTATTTTTTCCAAAATTACCAAGCTACCACCTGAAAGTAATATTGGAAAAATTTCTTCTATAGAAGTATCGAATGAAATGCTAGATTGCTGTAAAACCCTATCTTCAATTCTTAAATCAAAATAAATTTGAAATGTTTGTATATAATCTAATAATGACCCTTGCTCAACCATTACTCCTTTAGGTTTTCCGGTTGTTCCTGAGGTATAAACCACATATGCTAAATCACTTAAGCTACTAAAACTTGGTAAAGAAGAATCATCTTCTTCTTTGTATAAAAGTGCTGATAAATCTATATAAACAACACGATCTTCTGGTAAGGTAGTATCCTTACCTTTTAATACCTCACATTGACTCAACACCAATACAGACTTTGTGTCCTCTAAAATATAATCAATCCTTTCTTGAGGATAACCAGGATCAATTGGTACATAAGCCCCTCCAGCCTTCAATACTCCCAAAATACCAATAACCATCTCCAAGCTCCTGTCCAAACATAATGCTATTAAAGTATCGGGGGTAAGTACTTCTCCAGTCCTTTGCTCATACTCCTTGCGAAGATGTCTAGCTAACTGATTACTCCTTCTATTTAAATCTCTATAGGTTAACTCCTCTCCTTCATAAACCAAAGCTATATTATCTGGTGTCTTAGACACTTGCTGCTCAAACAACTCAAAAAGGGTCTTGTCTTTTGAATATTCGGTATCCGTAGCATTCCAAGTATGCATTACCTGATCGTACTCTGCTGAATTCAATAAACTAATACCACTATATAACTGATCTGGAATAGATGTTAGTTCTGTAAGTAAATGAATATAGTGCTCAATAAGCCTAACTATTGTCTCTGGTTTAAACAAACATGTAGCATAACTAATCTGACCTATCAACTCTTCTCCACTATCATCTATAAAAATGGATAAGTCAAACTTCTCTACCTCATAGGAATCTGGTAAATCAAAAGGTTTCAAAAAGTCTTTAGACGCCTCTGAAATTTCCAATTCACTACCAAAATTCTGTACACCAAACATAACCTGGAAAATAGGATGTCGAGAACTATCCCGAACTACTCCCAATTCGTCTATTAAGTTCTCAAATGGTAAATCTTGATGTAATTGTACTGCTATCTGATCCTCATGAACAAGATCTATCAAAGACTCAAAACTCTGAGATTCACTCAAATGTGTACGATTCACTTGAGTATTAACAAAGAAACCGATCAAGTCCTCTGTTTGTCGATGATGACGATTTGCTGTAACACTACCTATGACAATATCATCTTGACCTGTA
>JABSQI010000234.1 GCA_013215905.1 Legionellales bacterium
GCTGCTTTTTGACCTTCCATATTAAAGATAGGGAAAGCTATTATTAATGTTCGCATGGCATCTGTAAATTTCGACCCAGAAAAATTGAAAATTTTAGAATAAAGTTTATCTCTTATTTCTTCATTTACTTCTTGAAAAATATATTCATTAAGTTGATCATTGTTCACACCATGAGATTCTAAGTACTCCAATGGATTATCTTCATTCAAGGCTATTTCAAAGAATTTGTTAATTGTACTAGGCTGTTTTTTTATATACTTTAAAGTATCACCTGTATCTATGGCTTTTCTAAGTTGCTCATTAAATAAATCTGTATATTTGTTTCCCTGGAAATTGAAAAGCTCAGAGAAAAATTTATCTTTTATTTCTTTGTTTTCATTTTTAAAGATAAATTCCTTAAGCTGATCATTGTTCACTCCTTGAGATTCTAAGTATCCCAATGGATTATCTTCATTCAAGGCTATTTCAAATAACCTGTCTGGTTTAACACCATAGTCTGTTAGATATTTTAAAGTATCGTTAGTTTTTAGAGCTATTTTAAGTTGCTCATCAAATAATTCGGTTGCTGTTGGCATAATATATAAATTAAAGAATTTATAAATATTATAGTATGATAATCAAGACAGTCAAATAGGTACTAAATATTTACATATGTTATGGAATAATTTAAGTATTTTTGCTAATGGGAGTAAAACACTGACTAAAATTAGTTGCCTTATCTACTTCTATTAATAATTGCTCTATTCTTATTTTAGGCAAGCTACTTTCAATAGTTTAATGTAGCTGTTGTAATTCTAGAGGTTCATCTAACTTATCCTCTTTAGTTAAGCTAAGTTTATTTTAAAGAAATTTGGGTTAATGATGCAGACATAGAACAGGCTATGGTATGCATGAAAAATATAAAAAATGTTCGATTTACTGACGACAGCCGGTTTTCTAGTAGTTGCAAAATAGTGGTTGAAAAAGATTTTATGATGTGCTGGAAATGTTGTAAAAACACAACCACTTTAAAAAAAATTAAACCGGGTTTTATCAGGAGTATAATAGTATTTCATTATGCCATGTTAACTGGTGAATAGTTTTTATACATGAGTATTCATTAATATTTTATACTGCCTGGTGTTCTAGGAAATGGAATTAGATCTCTAACATTTTTAATACCAGTCATGTATCCTAATAATCTTTCAAGACCCATACCAAAACCTCCGTGAGGAGTAGTACCATAACGCCTTAGATCTAGATACCACTCAAGTGATTCTTGCTCTAATCCTAGCTGTTGTATTCTTTCTTCAAGAAAACCTAGACGTTCTTCTCTTTGGCTACCTCCAATAATCTCTCCTATTCCTGGGGCTAGTATATCCATAGCGGCAACTGTTTCATTGTCATCATTTAATCTCATATAGAAACTTTTTATATTTTTTGGGTAATCTGTTATCACAGTTGGTTTTTTAGTTATCTTCTCACAAATGTATTTTTCATGTTCTGACTGTAAGTCTAATCCCCAATCTATTGGGAATTGAAAACTTTCATTGGCATTTGATAAGTAATTAATTGCTTGAGTATAACTCATACTGGCAAATTCAGTGTTGATGACCATCTCTGCTCTTTGGATTACGTCTTGCTGGGTAAAATCTCTAATAAATATTAAGTCGTCTGCTCTTTCCTCCAGTATAGTTTTAAATATATATTTGAATAGATTAATAGCTATTTCGATTACATCTGGCAGAGTAGCAAAAGCAATTTCTGGTTCAACCATCCAAAACTCTGCTAAATGCCTACTGGTATTAGAGTTTTCCGCTCTGAAAGTTGGCCCAAAAGTGTAGACTTTTGACAAGGCTTGGGAATAGGCTTCTAGATTTAGCTGTCCTGATACCGTAAGAAATGTTTCTCTTCCAAAAAAATCTTTTGAATAATCTATTGAACCATCTTTTTTTAATGTTAAATTTGCTAGATCTAAAGTACTAACTCGGAATAATTCCCCAGCTCCTTCACAGTCATTTGAGGTAATAATAGGAGTGTGAATCCAGATGAATTCTTGCTGTGATAGATAATTGTGAATTGCTTGAGAGCAAGAATGTCGTATTCTAGTAATTGCTGATATTATATTAGTCCTAGCTCGTAAATGTGATACGTCTCGCAGATATTCTAGTGTATGTTTTTTTGGTTGGATGGGATAATTAGCTGGGTTTTTTATGTTTCCAATAATATGGAATGATTCTGCCTGCATCTCAAATTTTTGGGTTCTGCCAGTAGATTCAATAATTTTCCCAATAGCATTAATTGCACATCCAGAGGTGATTTTGATTATTTCATCTTGATAATTTACTAAAGTATTTGGGACAACTATTTGAAGATTATTGAAACAGCTACCATCGTTAATGTCTATGAAAGATATCCCAGATTTAGAATCTCTTTTGGTTTTTACCCATCCATTGACACTAACTGTTTTATTGGTATGATCATCAAATAAAATATTTTTTATAGAACTATGTTTCATATTTTTCATAATCTATAAATTGCATTGTAATATTATCAGTACATAAAATTTAAATGTCAATAATAAATTAATATGGATTGTCATGAAGGGAAAAAATGAATAAAATAATTATAAAAATTTCTCTAAGCTTCTGGCTCATTCTCTTTAGTTGTTTTGGATTTTCTTCGATACATTTAGCTTTAGGTAGTAAGAATGTAGTAAATGGAGGGGTGTCATATTTTAGGATTAGCGTAACCGATGAGAATGTTAAAGACATAAAGGTTATGTTTCAGAATGAAGAAATTGCTCTCATAAGAAGGGGAGAACAAAATTTTATTGGGTTTATAGGAGTGGATTATGATTTGGAACCCGGGGAATACCCAATAATCGTAATATGGAATAAAAATAATAAAAATTTTTCAAACTCATATAATATTATCGTTGAAGAAGGAAATTATCGTGCTACTAAGTTATCAGTTGATATAAGTAAAGTAATCTTGAATGACGATGATAAGAGAAGAGCTGATGAAGAAAAGCAAATGATTATAGCTCAAATATATGGTCAGCCTCATATGGAACCATATTTTAATTCAAAATTTAAGATCCCACTACAATCGAAGGTTACTAGTCCATATGGTGTGAAACGAGTTTTTAATGGAAAAAAGAAATCTCATCATACGGGAGTAGATTATAGAGCAGCAGTTGGAACTAAAATAAAGGCGATAAATAGGGGGGTTGTAAGATTGACCAAGAATTTATTCTATGGTGGTAATGTTATTATTCTTGATCATGGTAATAAAATGTTTTCTAGTTATTCTCATTTAAGTAGTTTTAATGTTAAGGTAGGAGAAATAGTTGAGAAAGATCAGCTCATCGGATTGTCTGGTGATACAGGTAGAGTGACTGCCCCCCATCTACATTTGGGCGCTCGTTTAAATGGAGTTGGTGTAAATCCAGAGGAGTTCATAGAGG
>JABSQI010000235.1 GCA_013215905.1 Legionellales bacterium
GATGGCATTATTTCATCCATTTAAATATGGTATGGAAAGACATCGTGGTTATCCTGTTATAAGATTGCAAAGAAACTATAGATCTAACCATATACTCAAAAATAGAGATGGTATGGCTGATTTAGTAGTAGGCATGCATTTTTTAGGAGAAGTAGGTAAATTTAAAGAATTGCCTCCTGCTAAACAACTATTAGAAAATCCTTCTTTAATAAATAAAATATTAGCGTATGGTCAAGGAAGTAAATGATTGGGTAAAAAATAAATTATCTAATTACCCAAAGCTCAGAGATTCTAATGAACGGTTATATTATAACTATTTGATGGATTCTGGATATGACACTGGAAAGAGTATTAAGCAATTTTTAAGGGACATGGAACAAAGGAGAATACCTTACCTAGATTCTTTTGGAAGAGCTAGTAGAAAAGTACAAGAAGATTATCCATCTTTGAGAGGCAGATTATGGGGAAAAAGAAAGAAACGAGCTACCAAAATAAAACAAGAAATAAAGACTATGTAAGTTGTTAAATTCATTAGAATTTAGTATCTTTATATAGGGTTAAACATTTAAAAAATCAACAATTTATGGCACAACTATGTTTCCTGGCTGGAAAGTCGGGTATGGGAAAATCTACCTCTGGTAGAAACTTAAATTCAGAAGAAACGCTCTGGATAAATACAGATCAAAAAGCGTTACCATTTAAAAAGTTTAGAGAGAGGTATAATGAAAAGAAAGGGAACTATATTAAGAGTTCAGATATGCCTTCTATTATGGCTACTCTAAAAGAAGCACACAAAAATCCTAAGATAAATAAAATCATTCTTGATACTTGGACAAGATGTATGACTGATGCTATAATGCATCCTAGTTTTAGAGCCTCTAAAGGTTTTGAAAAATGGGGTAAGTTTTCAGCTTCACAATATGACTTGATCAATATTATCAATGAAAAACTACGAGACGATATTATTGTCTATGTACTTTGTCATCCAGAAACTCATTATGACGAGGATGGATTTGCAAGAGAAAGGATTACGGTCCAAGGAAAGCAGCTAGAGAAATTTTGTCCTGAAAGTTTTAGCTCTATTGTCTTATATTCAGACATAGAAAAAATACCAGGAAAGCCTAATAGGCACATCTTTAGAACTGTGAACTCAGGAACTAATACTTGCAAAACTCCTATGGAGATGTTTGACGCTGAAGTGATAGATAATGATTTAACTATTGTAGACACAACTATAAGAGATTATTACGGGATTTAATTATAAACCATAAAAAACAAATAAATATGGAAGATGTAAAATGGGGTGTACCGTCCCAGGCGAAAGCCAAAAAGGTTGAAAAATACGACACTCCTGTCGTAACTATGGCTGCTTTAAGCAAAAAAGGAGCTAATAGAAAACTAAGTTTTAATAAAGCTGCTCGAGAGGCTCTTAACTTAGTAGGGGGTAAAACCAATATAGCTTTTGGTTTTAATGGAGAGAATAGTATTTGTATTTCGACTTTTAAAAAGCCTGATGCTTATACTTTTGTTATTAACAAAGGATTTGGTCTGAGAGACAAAAGAACTTTTGAATATATTTCTAAAATTCTAGAGTTGGATTCTAAATTAGAAAATGAGCTTCATTTTCATAAAGAAGAATCGGAAGATCAAGTTTATCTTAATTATGTTTCTTATACAAATGCAGATAATGTTATTGTTGAAGAATCAGATGAAGATGTAACATTGGCTCCTGTTAAGAAAAAAGAAAAAGCTAAAGAGTTAACTGAGGACTTAGACTCTCAGTGGTAATATTAATATTAATTTTTAAAAATTTAATCAATGGCAATTAATTTAAATGATAGCTCATTTGACGGTTCAAATGTGGCAATTTTCAATAACGGTACGGCAGGTATCGTTGATCACGTGACTTTATCTATTACCAAAAAAGGTAATGATGATAAAGAAAATTCTCCCGACTTTAAGATAGTTTTTACTGATAAAGCTGGGGCTTATACTAATATGGCTTTCTGGTATGTTACAGCAGATAGTCAATATGCAACTAAGGCAGAACAGACTCAAAAGCAAGGTAAGGTGCTTAAGCATCTTGTACATGCTGTTTATGGAAGTACTTATGAATTTCCTTCTTATGCAGATGCTAAGACTATGTTATCTGGTATAATGAAACTTTTAAATGAAGCTTTAACACAAGGTGAGGCAGAATTTAGAGTATTTGCTAATTATGGTACTAATAATAGTGTTAAGCAATATATTCAGATTCGTACATGGGTTCCTTTTATAGAGGTAATGGAAGTACCAGAAGGAGAATCTCGTCTTAAACCAGGCAATTTAGATGCTATGGCACAATTAGTCGAAGATGCTTCTGTAACTAGTAATGGTCAAGAAGCAGTAACAGCGGAAGACGATTGGTAGATTGTTGAATTAAAAGAGGACGTAATTAGATTATGTCCTCTTTTTTTATATTAGATTATGGGAAAAATAAATCTTAACTCTATAGTCTATAACGAAAAACTAACAAAAGAAGAAATTAATAAACATATTACACAAGAGGAAATATTCTCTTATTATTTAGGAGATAGTATTTCTAGTAATAAAAAATTTTGTAGTCCACTTCGTAATGACAGTGTTCCGTCTTTTTCTTTGTTTTATCATAGAGATGGAGAAGGTATATTAATGTTTTATGATTTTGCAACTAAGGACTGCGGAGATTATGTGGTATTTGTGCGTAAACTATTCGATTTAGAATTTAAAGACGCACTTCGAAAGATAGTATTTGATTTTGGATTATCCAATATCAAAGTCACTGCTGATAAAAGAAAACTAAGTACTGTAAAAAGAATTATTCAGAAAAAGCCTGTTAATATAGGTATTAAAAAAAGAAACTGGAAACAGTTAGACCGTAGTTTCTGGTCTAGATTTGGGATAAAAAAATCTAC
Source organism: Legionellales bacterium (assembly GCA_013215905.1). The sequence continues at coordinate 2,934 of JABSQI010000235.1, forward strand.
TTTAATTAAATTTAATGTAGTGCCCATTGAATATATATTCTTTAATGGAAATGCAGTAAAAGTCGATAAGCATGGTTATGCTTATATAGAATATAAAGACGATAGGATTTCTTATAAAATATATCAGCCTTATAATGAGCGGTTTAAATGGATAAACAATGCTAATTATAGTGTGCATCAAGGATATACACAATTACCTGATAATGGAGACCTTCTAATCATTACTAAATCCTTAAAGGATGTAATGAGTTTGTATGATGTTATGGGAACATCTGCTATCGGTTTACAATCAGAATCTGTAATGATGAAAGGTTCTGTTATGAAGGAGTATAAATCCAGATTTAAAAAGGTAGTATGTTTATTTGATAATGATAAAGCAGGTAAAAGCCTGTCTTTGAGTTTTTCTAGTAAATATAAAGTTCCTTATTTCTTCATGCCTGAAATGGAAGGTGTCACAGATTTCTCTGATTTAGTAAAAATTATAGGT
>JABSQI010000236.1 GCA_013215905.1 Legionellales bacterium
AAGGACACAATTTCTTTTACGAACTATTTAAGGAAAAAATAACACAAACAAACCTTTCCTTACATCTATAGTCAACATTTGTGTGTATCAGAATTTGTATATTGGCCATTAAAAAATGGTCTCTTTAATTAACATTTTCAATATTTTTTTTACATCTGGGTGTTTATTCGAAATAATCAAGAAAAATATTTGTGGTACCATACACGGCTGGTCTACCAGGAACATCTTTATGAGCAATTATTTTAATCCACTGCCTATCCATCAACATTCTAATCACATTTGTAGATACAGCAACTCCTCTGATTTCTTCAATTTCAGCTCTAGTTACCGGTTGCTTATAAGCAACAATAGCCATTGTCTCTAAAACCGTCTTAGAATATCTAGGAGGTTTCTCTTCCCATAGCTTACTAATCCACTTTGAATATTCAGACTTTACCTGTAACCGATAACCACTAGCTATTTCTTTTAGTTCATATCCTTTTTCTCCACATTCTGTGGCGATCTCATTTAAAATATCCTTTATTTCCTTAACGCTCAGTGTTTCGCCATCTTCTTTAATATTATCTTCACGAAACATTTTTTTGATTTTATCAATAGATAAAACATCTCCATAAGCAATTAAAGCACCTTCAATAATACACTTCTTATTCATTTTATTTAACACTCTCTACATTTTTTTAACATGGATCGACTGGAATGGTCCAGATTGTATTAATTGTAATAAATTTTGTTTTATTAATTCTAGCAAAGCAATAAAAGTAACAACTACTCCTATTTTTCCTTCTTTTACATTAAATAAATCAGTAAAGTCGCAGAAATTTTCTTTTGGTACAGAATCTAGAATAAAAACCATTTTCTCTCGAATAGATATTGGTTCAGATTTTATTGAATGACTAGATTTAACTTTGCTCCTCTTTAGTATACGCTCAAAAGATTTAATAAGATCATCGAGTGAAACATTAGCTTCTTTAACACTTAAATTAAGATCATGTATTTTTAAAGAAGCACCAAATATATCCCTTTCTTGCCTGGGAAGCTCATCTAATTTTTCTGCAATTTGTTTGAATTGCTCATATTCTTTCAATTTACGAACTAATTCTGCCCTGGGATCTTCTTCTTCTTCATCCTCTAACTCAGATTTTGGCAATAACATCTTTGACTTTATCTGGGCTAGCATTGCAGCTATTACTAGATAATCTGCTATATAATCTAATTCAAGATCATGCATCAAGTCTATATAAGCAGCATACTGTGCAGCTATAGTTGCAATAGGAATATCCAAAACATCAATATTCTGTTTTTTTATCAAATACCATAATAAGTCTAATGGTCCTTCAAAAGCTTCGAGAATAACGCGTAATGCTTTTGGGGGAATATATAGGTTCTCAGGTATATCGGATATTTCCTTACCATGCAATATTGCACCAATAGAGCTATCTAATTGTTGTTGTTCAACTGAAACTGCTTGTGACACTATCAAATACCTAATTTAATCCAAATTGTATAATACCAGAAATACCCTTAAGTAAGTAAGCCTAATTTAATATTAATCTATAGCACCTTACCTAACATAACGTATTGAAATTATTATATTTTTTACGAAATACTTTAAAATCATACATATGCTTAATTTTTATTTATGCGCTAATAAATGAACAAATTTATATTCTAAAAGGCTCAGGATCACCAGAACCAACTCTTATTATTTTAGGTAATCTATCAGTAAGATCAACTATTGTAGTTGGTTCATGTGGACAATTACCTCCATCTATAATTAAGTCTACCTGACTTCCTAAAATATCTTTAATAGAGGATGGTTCACATAATGGAAACTCGGAATTTGGTAAAATTAAACTTGTAGTTAACAGTGGCATATCTAGAGTATCAAGTAATGTTAACATAATTTTATTATTTGGAATTCGCAGCCCAACTGTTTTCTTATTCGGTTTAAGCATCTTTCTTGGTACTAGTTTAGTTGCTAATAGAATAAAAGTATAAGATCCTGGGGTATACGCCCTTAAAATCCTATAAATATTATTATCTACAACTGCATACTGCTGCAAAGTTGATAAATCACTAAAGATAAGACTAAATTCATGACTATCGTCTAACTGACGTATTTTTTTTATTCTCTTCAAAACTTTAACTGCATCTATTCTACATCCCATGGCATAACCAGAATCTGTTGGAAAAACTATTAAACCTCCATTACTTACTATAAAAGCGGCTTGACGAATTAAACGTGCTTGAGGATTATCAGGATGTACCATAAAAAATTGAGTCATGACAACCCCCACTCTGACCAAATTGGCGCATAAGATTTGAGGCAATTATTATATTTTGCCACATTAAAAGGCTTATTCTTCTTGGGAATATTAAAATCACTGCCTAGCGAAGCAAGTAAGCCGTAAGGTTTGGCAAGTTCACTGATAAATTTCAGTTCTTTATGAGTCATATTCCCTGATATTAATTCTATACCATCTCCGTTCAATTCTCTAAATTTTTTTATTAGCTTGCTAATCCCCTTAGGTTGCAAACCATACTTTAGTGGGTGAGCAATCACAGCTTGACCGCCAGCACTGTGAATTGCCTGAATAACTTCTTCTAAACTAGGCCAGTTGAATTTTTCTTTAATTTTAATATCTAGCAAAATATCTTTAAATGCTTGCCCCCAATTCTTTACATATCTGCAGTCTTTTAAAAACCTAGCAAAATGCAGTCTACCTATAGATTTAGGAGAAAATTTATCCAAAATATACTGAAGAGAGCCATCATAACCTTTTTTACTTAACAAACTATCCATTAATTCTGCCCGTTTAGACCTAATATCTCTATTAGTTTTAAGTAAATAATTTAGCTCAACAGATTCTTTATTAAGATTTAACCCTAAAATGTGGATAACACTCTCACTATTCCAACGAGTCGTAATTTCAGCTCCAGGAATAACAGTTATACCGTCGACAATTTCAGCCCTAGACAATATGTCATGATCAGTAATAGATATAACATTAACCCCCAAAGATTGCATATGAAATATTAGTTTTTCAAAAGAAAAAAATCCATCAGAAGCAACTGTATGCATATGTAAATCAAAAATTTTAACCAAAATGCCCCTCTTTGATTAATAAAGGTATAAATTTCCAGTATATGATATAATCTCATTTTTTTAATTAGAGGCGCTAGCTATATGAGAATGTTGTTTGATTTTTTTCCAATATTACTAAACAACGTCAAAGTCGTCCGTCTTTTAAGATTCAAAAGTTCAGATGGTATGAAGATGATTACTAGATATTGCTATCCAAACGCAAATCCGTGTATCTCCTAAAAAATCGGAAAATTTTATGAGAATTTAATTGGTTTCACAGAACTTATCAATAAATTACTTTTTTTCCTGGGATATTTCGCAATA
>JABSQI010000237.1 GCA_013215905.1 Legionellales bacterium
GAGGTGTTATCCAATGTAAATTTGTACATACTAATTGATTTTGCATTAGTAGTGGATGATTATGATCTTGACCAACAATTAATTTATTCTCATTAATTTTTTTTTGTAAAACATACCAAGGTTTTTCAGGATAATTTTTTAAACCTCCTATATTTAATCCACTTCTTTGCCCAATAGTATAAAACATTAACCCATCATGCTGACCTAATATTTTACCTTTATCGTCAACTATATCTCCAGGATTTTTTAAGATATAACTACTCAGAAAATCTTTAAAATTTCTTTCTCCAATAAAGCAAATGCCTGTACTATCTTTTTTATCAAAATTATTTAGATTATGATCTTTGGCCATAGTTCTAACTTCTTGTTTTAACATATTTCCAATAGGGAATATTAGTTTACTTAAAATATTTTGAGATATTCTGTATAAAAAATATGTTTGATCTTTATTGATATCTCGCGATCTGCAGAGATAGAAATTATGATCTATATGTTTAATTGTGGCGTAATGTCCAGTTGCTATATAATCAGCTCCCATTTGAATAGCTTTATCAAAAAAGCACTTAAATTTAATTTCTTGATTACATAATATATCAGGGTTAGGGGTTAAACCTTGGTGGAATTGTTCCAATATAGTTTTGAAAACTTTATCTTTATATTCCTTACTAAAGTTAACAGTTTTTAATGGGATATTTAATTTCTGACAAACTCTTAGAGCATCTGAAAAATCTTTCTCAGATGTACAATAATCATCATCATCTTCCCAATTTTTCATAAATAAGCCTACCACTTCATAATGCTTATTTACCAAGTTTAAAGCAGCTACAGAAGAGTCTACTCCTCCTGACATACCTACAATAATTTTCATGAGGTTTAATTATAAATGTATATTAAAATTTTCAGCTAATAATTGTACATTATTAGATAATTTTTGAATAAAAGGCTTTTTTGTTTGGATATCTATTTCATATATATCAAACTCTTCTTTCTTAGAAAGTAAATAGTCGTCACTAGTAATTATTTCATCAACTAGCTGCATTTTATAAGCTGTACTTGCAAGCCAGTGATCACCATTTGCAACTTCATCAAGGTTTACATTTGGACGATATTTACCAATATGAGATTTAAATATATTATGAATCTCAGTTAGGTTTTCTTGAAATTTCTTTCGGCCTTCATCTGTTATTTTACCAAAATGACTCAAACTTCTTTTAAATTCTCCCGCAGTATGTTCTTCGTAATCAATACTATTTTTCTTTAGCAGTCTATGAAAATTGGGAACTTGCCCAATTACACCAATAGAGCCGATAATAGCAAATGGGGCAGCAAGAATTCGGTTTGCAACAGTTGCCATTAAATATCCTCCACTTGCAGCAACTTTATCAACGCAGGCTATAAGAGGGATGTTTTTATCACGTATTCTTGCCAATTGAGATGCGGCAAGCCCATACCCATGTACAACTCCTCCTGGACTTTCAATAGATACAACTACTTCATCTTTTTCAGTAGCGACTTGTAGTGTGGCTGTTACTTGATCTCTTAATTGTTCTACATTACTAGCGCGGATATCCCCTTTAAAATTTAATAAATAAATATTCTTTTTTTCTGATTTTTTCTCTTTATTCTTCAATTCCTTAAGCCGATTTTTGGTTTTGATTTTATATGCTTTTTTTGAAAGTGTCTTTGATTCAATTTGTTGCGCCATATCTTCATATTTATCATTTATTTTAGATATTTTAATTTTTGATTTAGTTTTGTTGTCGCCTTTATTTCTTGATACTATTGCTACAGCAAATAAAAGAGTTATTAGAGCAGTAATTACAAAAGTTAGAGATTTTGCAAGAAAAAACAAATATTCGTAAAAAAAATCCATGATTCCCTCATTCTATGTATAAAAAAATAATACCATTCTAGTTATTTTATATCAAAGACACAATTACAAAATATTACCATGGTTAATTACAGTTCAGAAATATTATGAGCTGTTGGAGTAAAAATTATACTCTGGTACGCCTTTGAAGGTATTTAAAGAATTATAAATTTGACAAAATTTAGTTAGTCGGTAAAAGTTATAGTAAGAATAAATAACGAAGAAAAATTTAGTATTTCATGTTTAAAGATTACAAAATACTAGCTTATATTAGCGACAAAGACTTACAGAAAAAACTCGGTATCATTTTAGATTTTCTTGATGAACCAGCTATTATTGTAGACAATGAGACATTAGAGAATAATTTAACTGAGAAGGATAAATTATTAGCAATTGTTTTTTCTATGAAAAATAATACTCCGAAAGCACTTGATAAACTTAAAATGCTTCATCAATTTGCGCCAAATGTTCCAATTATAATTTTATCAAATAAAGTGAATAAAGATAAACTTGAGAGTGAGTTTTCCCACAAAATTGTTGATGTGTTACCAGATTGTTTTACGCATTCAGAATTACTTAACGTACTATACAAGTGCCAAACTATTTTGGAGAATGATTCAGGGACAGAAGATAACCATAATAAATCAGTCTATTTATTTAGAAGCCTTGTAGGTAAAAGTGATAGTATTAGTAAGGTACGAGATTTAATAGAGAAAGTCGCTGATACCGATGCTAGCGTATTGATTCTAGGAGAATCTGGTACAGGGAAGGAAGTGATTGCCAGGAATTTACACTATTTTTCTAAGAGAAAAGAAAATCCATTTGTTGCAATTAATTGTGGGGCAATTCCTGCTGACTTGCTAGAAAGTGAATTGTTTGGGCATGAAAAAGGCGCATTTACAGGGGCGCATACTTCCAGAAAAGGCAAGTTTGAAGCAGCAAATGGTGGCACTATCTTTTTAGATGAGATAGGAGATATGCCAAAATCAATGCAAGTTAAGTTATTAAGAGTTATTCAAGAACGTAGTTTTGAAAAAGTTGGTGGCAATAAGCAAATACAGATTGATGTTAGAATTGTTGCTGCAACACATCAAGATTTAGTTGAAGAGATCAATAAAGGTAACTTTAGAGAAGACTTATATTATAGGCTTAATGTTTTTCCTATCAAAGTTCCTGCTCTTAGGAATAGGATAGAGGATTTACCTTTATTAGTTAGTGAATTATTGGCTAGAATTGCTGGGCAGAATCGTAATACTGCCAAGATATTAGATACTGCTATTGAACAACTAGGAATGTATAATTGGCCAGGAAATATTAGAGAGTTAGCGAATGTCGTAGAGAGATTATGTATAATGTATCCTAATGGGATCGTTGATATTGATGACTTACCAGATAGATTTAAAAATATTACAAAGAGTGGTAGTTCTTCAACTGAACAATATAGTGATCAAGGAAATAAAAATACAATCACTCCTGAAAGGGAAATCCTATAACAAGCTCTCAATAGTTCAT
>JABSQI010000238.1 GCA_013215905.1 Legionellales bacterium
AATTAAGTAATAATAAAGCGAGAGTAGTTTTAGAGCCATTTGAAAGAGGTTTTGGGCATACTTTAGGAAATGCGCTTAGACGAATTTTGCTTTCTTCAATGCCTGGTTCTGCTGTTACAGAAGTACAGATAGATGGTGTGCAACATGAATATAGTACTATTAATAATGTTCAGGAAGATGTTTTAGATATCTTATTAAATTTAAAAGGAATAGCATTTAAATTAAATAATAGTAGTGAAGTAAATTTGCAGTTAAATGCTAAAGGTCCTTGTGTAGTTACTGCGGGCGATATTACTGAGCATCATGATGTAGAAGTGATAAACCCAGATCATATCATAGCACATGTCTCTGAAGGTGGAGAGATTAACGCTAATATAAAAGTACAGCTTGGGCGTGGTTATCAAACAGTAGAACAAAGAAGAGCTGTTGGTGAAACAACTCATATTGGAACTTTATCTTTAGATGCTGTTTTTAGTCCTATAAAGCAAGTTTCTTATTCTGTTGAAGGTGCGCGTGTTGAGCAGAGAATCGATCTGGATAAATTAATTATAGATATTGAGACTAATGGAACAATTTCTCCTGAGGCTTCAATTAGAGCTTGCGCCAATATATTACAAACACAATTGTCTGCTTTTGTTGAGTTAAAGAATGAAGAGGTAACTGTAGCAGAGAATGTAGAGCCTGATTTTGATCCAATGTTATTAAGACCTGTTGATGATCTAGAATTGACAGTAAGATCTGCTAACTGTTTAAAAGCTGAAAGTATTTATTATATTGGGGATTTGGTTCAAAAAACAGAATTTGAATTACTAAAAGCACCTAATTTAGGTAGAAAATCACTGACAGAAATTAAGACTATTCTTGCGTCAAGATCTTTGTCTTTAGGTATGAAGTTGGAAAATTGGCCTCCAACTAATATGCGTTCAAAGAATTAACTTGAGAGTTTATAATGCGGCATCGTAAATCTGGTAGAAAATTAAATAGAAATAGTACTCATAGAGAAGCAATGTTTAAAAACATGAGCTCTTCTTTAGTGAAACATGAGCTCATAAAAACAACATTGCCTAAAGCTAAGGAATTGCGTAGGGTTGTAGAGCCATTAATAACGCTTTCTAAGGAAGACACCTTAGCTAATAAAAGAGTTGTTTTTAATAGGTTGCGTGATAAGGAAGCTGTTAACAAGCTTTTTACCACTCTTGGGCCTAGATATAAAGAGCGTCCAGGTGGATATCTCAGAATAATAAAATGTGGTTTAAGAACTGGCGACAAGGCTCCTATGGCTTATGTTGAGCTGGTTGATAGAGAAGATATATCATTGTCAGATTCTGAAGAAGATAATGCTACTACTCAGGAAGCTTCCTAAAGAATATCATATATAAAACTATTTGGAACATGTTAGTTTTTAGCGGTAACAGATAGGTATCATCTTAACATTTATAATTGTGATAATGGTGGATGTCTAATCGAAATTACTTACTTTGCTATTTCTTTAATTGAAGTAATTATAGATTGCTAAGATAATATTTTTTATTGACCAAGATTCCTTATTTTTAGCTTTTCTATTTCTAATTTCATTTCTTATAAGCTCTTGAACATATTTATCTGCTTTTTGTTGATGGATATTAAGATGTCTATGGGGCATATAATGTGGATCAGAGTAATGTTTAAATCTTGCAAGTGCTTGGATAAAGTCGTAGGTATATCCATCATGACTAGGTTTTGAAATATTTTCAATGTCAGAGTTTACACCACCTTTAATATTGATTTGTTTTTCTGGGATGAGGGTAATTCTTAATATATCTTGTTCTTGATTATTCGGGATAAAGCTTACGACGTAATATTTTTGATTATTATGTGTTTTGCAATGAATAACATTAGACCAAAGGAAACAACATACAAATAATAGTAAACTCTTCAAAAAAATCATAATAATAATCCTTATGAATATGTAGGAATATTATTATGATAGTACTATTTATAAATAATATGAGATATATGTCATTTAAATTTATGTAAGTATTTATACTTTGATGATTTAATCATATTCTTATCTATGCATAACAGTATGATTAAGTTTATAAAACATATTTTGTTAGCTTATACCCTCTCGAATGAGTCTAACTTAGTGGGTTGCTCGCCACTAAGTTAGATTTTTATTTGTTAAAATGAAATTTTACAGAATAGTACATGCATTATTTTTAAATCCCATACTTGAAAGTAATGCCCCCAATTGGAGTTTATATGCAAGTTCCTCTGGGTTAGGGGAAGTCAAAATTAGAATGGCTATACTAAAATTATTAGAGCCTGAGCCAGAACTAATAGGTAACCCATAATGATAATCTCTCATTTTCAATTTCCATGCCATCTCTGCTTTAGGATAAATTGCATTTTTTACGAGTGATACAAATTTTGGATCAGCAACTTCTGTAAAAGTAATAAAAGCTTCTAGAATTTTTAAATCTTCAGACAATAAAATTAGATCTCCTAATTTCTCGGCAAATGGTTTTACTGTATTCTCTCCAAGAAGATTCACAAGCTCTCTTGATGGTCTAGGATCAGAATTTGATAAAAAATCTTGTAGATCACCTTTGCTTGCTAGGACTTCAGTTATATCTTTAAGATACTGTTGTATAGGGCCCCATAAATTCACAAGATTGGATGATGAATGCTGCGCAAACACGCTATCAACAGGTGCCACATCTGTTAATTCCTTCAATGAGAGGAAACTAAAAACGTTCTGTAAACTATTATTATCCAAATTTTTATAAAAATCATCATCTGGACCGGCAATAGATATATTCACTGTGGCAACAGTTAGAACTACAATAAAAAAAATATATATATTATCTTGAATGTGTTTAAATAATCGCATAATTAATTTTCCTCTTTAATTTATTAATACAATATATATGTATTGGAGTTGAATTTATAATAGCTGGGTGTAAATGATATACTAAATTTTGTAATACTGTCAATAAAATATGGGGATATTATCCTTTTCTGGTCACAAAATAGTAAATGATACTTATATTTTCAGTGTCAATGGTGTTAACGAAAATAAAATAGTTTAAAGATGGTATTGAATAGCTCTAATAAATAGTATAAACAGAAAATTAAAAAGCTTCCATGCTTAATACATAACCTATTTGAGTCTGTATACTATATTTTTAGAAGGTAGTTTTAAACCCTATAGATAACATATAATCTGTGGAAAAACTAAAAGGAGCTTTATATCTTAAGGGACTTTCTATACTTACGATACTTCCTGACTTATCTTTTTTATTATCTTTATAATAATTATAAAACCTATTTTGTAATTCAATTGTTATAGCTAACCATTTTATAGGGAAATAATGTATCCCAAGG
>JABSQI010000239.1 GCA_013215905.1 Legionellales bacterium
CAGGTTTTTCACTAGCTGGTAGCTTCAATTATTATTACGGCTTTCAAGTATTTTCATGTCCTGCAAATACTCAAATAAGAGTAGAGTGGGAGCGTGGATCTGGTGGTGGAACTTCTGACATAGAAGTTCAAGTTGTAATAGCAGAAAGAAATTAATGAAGTTCAAATATAAAAAAGATATGGAAAATATGCACCTACTTCACCCTGCGCTACTTATGATATTTTTTGATCTTAACAACTTCTTTGCAACAAAGTATGGTTTAGATATAGTTGTTACGGCGACAATTAGCACTCCAGATGAAGATAAAAAATTAGGAAGAACATCTACATCTCACCAAGATATGATCGCTATAGACTTTAGAACACGGAATATATCAAAGAAAATACTTATTGAAGGGAAGGATTACATAGAAAGTAAGCCAGAATATGAAAAATATAAATACCTATCTTACTCTGGAGAGAAAAGATTAATTTTTATCCATGATAACGGAAATGGAGAACACGCTCACCTACAAATTCATAAGAAGTTCTCAATGTAAGAAAGAATACAAACCTATCGAAAATAGCTTCTTTTTTAGTCTTCCTAGTCTTGAAAAACAATTTACCTTCATTATAAGTGGGAATAAACTTCCAACCACCATAAACTTTTACAATATAAACGTTTTCGTGAAATAGTATTTTCTCTTTGGGAAAAGGTATAAAGTTTTTGTAGTTATCACCGGTTTTATTTATAAAAACATCCTCCTTTATGTTTTTAATGCAGAAAAGATTATAGGCTCTAGCTGCCTCCAATTCATTATCATAAACACCAAGTTTTGATCTTTTCCGATTAACAGTAATGTATGAAACCCAACCCGTCTTAACCTTGCTAACACCCTTAAATTTAGATGATGAAGGTTTTGGGTGCTTGCATTTATTTAGAGCGTTAATTGAACAAGAAGTTATTCTAAGATTCTTCTTTCTATTGTCTGTTTTAATTCTGTTTATATGATCAATAGGTTTTTTTATCATCGGCTTTACTCCTAGTACAAAGTGATGCATAAAGACCACATCCTTAGATGCTTTCTGAACGTAACCTAAATCATTAATTCTCCATTTAAATGCAGATATTTTATTATAATCATCAGCATCTATTATTGCTTCTCCGCCGCATTTTAACTTTATTTTCATAATAATCATTTATTACTATTTTTATTTTTATTGAATAGGTCGTGAATTTTTTACATTGCAATAAAAAAATAAAACCGAGATAATAATTATAACCTTCGTAGAGTAAATCTTTTTAACGAAGTTCATTTCTCCTAGGGTAGGGAGCTTTGTAGGTCAAGGATGACCTAAATTTTAAAGCCTTCCTTAGCATTGCTCCCTACTTTAACAAGTGCCACGCATTTATGAATTTTTTGTATTTATCTTTTACAGGGTCGCAAGATATGTAAACAGATGCAGCACCCACATACTTACTTGGTACAATGTAAAAACAATCAAGAGGGAAAATATAAAACGCAAAATAATCGGTACATCTTTCGTTATAATTTCGAGAAGTACAGCCGCGGTGAGTACTAAGCTTATAAGATGAGCGTCCTTGGCTTTTTTTAGCAGTGCTTTTAATTTGAACTTTAACAAATGAATCACCTTTAGGAATTACAATATCATAACCGTTAACGTCTAATATGGGTTTACATGGAACTATACCGAGCTTTAAACACTCAGCTACAAATAATGTTTCAGCCAAGCATCCTTGCTCGTTATTTGTCATATATAAATTGTTTCAAGAAAACTTAAGTTTTACAAGATATTAGACAGTGGTCTAACTTTTATATCTATTTCAATCTTTAATTCTTTAGAATGTATCTTGGTAGCCGATAATGATACTACTTCAGAGTCATCTGCTAATATCTGTTTAAAAAGAACATCTTGTAAACACTTAATAAAATTATCAACATCGTGCTTATTTTTAGATATCCTAGTCTGTTTTTTATCTTTATCTCTAGTTAGAAATGGCAAATAAAACCTATAATCGATACATAAATAGTGAGAAAACGAGCAAAAGCTGGAATTAAGCTTTCTAAATTCCGACTTATACTTATTTAGTTGGCTATTAATTACAGATTCAAACTGCACAGCTTCTTTGGTTTTAAACTTTCTAGGACTACCTTTTATAGTAGTTATCTTTTGATAGTTGTTTACATTGATCGGCTTTACACCGTTTATTTCTATATTAATTTGCATTAGTATATTTTGGCAGAATGTTTAGATGCTGCCAATATATACCCAGTACTTATCAGTACCTGACAATTCTATCTGCAATATATTCACGATTTGACCCTCACCGGTGGGATTGTCTTTTTCTTTAAGTCTGTACATATACTCACCAATCTCCTCTAGCTCAAAAATCTCGTCTATTTTTTTATGATAGTAAATACCCGACCTCATGTAACCTCCAATTTATACTCTGAATTGCAAATTACCATTAATCCATGCGCTACATATTGACTCATTTTCTCCATTGCTTCATCCGCTGTTATATAGTCATTATAAAAATCTTTTGTGATATCGTGATTATCTGTTATGTGTATTTCACTTTTTTTAAACCTTCTACCTGAATTTATTGCTTCTAAAAAATTTACTGTATCGTTCAATTCGCACTCCTTTCTACAACATACTCAACTGATTACTATTAACTTCATTATTAGCCTTTCTTCTTAAAAGCTCTGTGCGTATCTCTAGCATACTAGACACATCACTAATAGCTCTGTGTGCACCATCAGGCTTTTTATCAAATAAAGCATAATACACATCTTCTTGAGAAAAACTATTCCTATTATTTTTATTCTTTATAGGCTTAAACACACCTAAGTCATAACACTCTTTAGCTAGGTCATATACAGAATCTACTACAATGTCGTAAGGTAAATCAGACTCTCTATCGATGTCTAGATAATCCATTAATGCAGTCTTAAGCATTGCTACATCGTAATACATTCTACCTAGTTGCGTATTAGGGTTTGCATATATTACAGCTATAAATTTTCTAGGCAGCCATTGCACTAATTTAGGAAAAGCATCTTTATATTCAGGCATTAAATCATTTTCTTCTTTAGTTATACCGTGAATTTCTGCAGCATCTTCAGACCATCTAGATACTCTAGCTTGATAGTGAAATGAATCATATACGTCTAGACGTTCAAAGTATGCTTCTATTATTTCATCGTATAGTGGATTTGTGCCCGATGTCTCCAGATCAAATGCTACCACCACCTTAGAGCCTCTTTTATATCTTTTCTAAGCTTGTTAATTTTATATTTTACTAGATACATTTATATTTTGCACAATACGTGACATAATAAAAGAGATGTGTCTT
>JABSQI010000024.1 GCA_013215905.1 Legionellales bacterium
TCTATTAATTACATGTGCAAGAAGAATATTATAAAAAAAGTTTTTGAGATTACTATTAAGATTTATTGTTAGTAATTCTTTTACTCAAGCAATTAAACTTAGAGAAGATTTTATCAAGCAATTGTCTAGTGGTGAATATGTGATATTATTTGAATAATTAATTCGTTTCTAAAACTAATTTTTAATTTTTGTTTAACTTCTTACTCCGTATAAGAATTATTTCCAACAAAGAAACCAACGATAAATAGTTCTTTTAAGAAGGTGTATTTTTATTCACTTCTCGATTTATTTATGTGAAAATGAAGATTAAATATAGTCGGAGTGAAAAATGAAAATAAAAAAACCATTAATAATAATTGCTTTCAGCCTAGTTGCCTTAACAAATGTTTTTGCAACTAAACATAAAATAAGAATGGCTGGTATTGGTTATACAGCTATAAATGGGACTTTAACCCCAGAATCAAATACAAATAGTTCTCTTACTTTATTTGTTAACAGCGCCAGAAGTCATGAAATAAAGATTTATGTTACAGATAAAAATAGAGAACAATTTGTAAGCAAATCTATTGATGAATTAGTAAAAATATCTTCCTGTAAAATGGGTCATCCAATTATAAACTACAAAGAAACAAGCGATGCTACGGAAAATTCCTACACTATTACATTTGATACCAAAAAGAATGCTATTGGCTCTTATGTAATGGTTGATATTGATCTCAAGTATAAAGGAGTTGTTAAATACAGAATTGCTATGTCTGCTGACAATTTAGAATCTAGCGAAGATTCACTCAATAATAAAATTAAGAAAGATAAAAGTAAAAAAATTAAGCAGTCAAATAATAATATGAATGTTAAGCCTGTAGTCACTGAAGAAAAAGAAAAGGAAGAATAATTAACTAAAATTTTCTATAAACTAGTACCAGTTAATCTAAGTTTTATCTGGTGCTAGTTTCTATTTTTAGTGGAATTATTCTAGAAATACTAATACGTTATAAATCTGGTTTAAACTCCACGAAATTTTTATACAAGAAAAGGTGACTTCGTTGCAAATTGGCGCCCAATCATCTTTCTATGGATATCAATTAGTTCGCAACAGTATTAGATTTGGCCTCTCCAGAGCTAAGAAATTGTATCTTTTCATCTAGATTTATCTTTACTTAATTATTTATAATTCTATTTAGCTAGTTCAATTCTCCTATTTTTTGAATTTTGCCGATTACTGATTAAATATTTTGCTGATTTTAAATACTTAAAGTGATTTTCACTCTCTAGATCATATTTCATAACTATAGTTTGAGTGGTGATAATATCAATATAACTGATAGTTGGTTTTGAAATTCCTTAATACATATCCCATTTACAATTCTATATGAAAAACACATGAAATTTTAATATCTTTTCATGTATAATTACTATTCATAAATTGCTATGAAGAATTAAATCCCGTGAATCATACACCAAATACAACTAAAGTTACCAGCCTAATTAGGAGAAGATATGCCAAAGTTAAATAATAAAACCCTTACTTGGATATTATTATCTTTAATTATAATATGTTCATCTTTATTTGCTGAAAAACCAAGGGAGTTATCCTATGTGTTTGAAAAAATAACTGATAATAGTATTTCAGTTAAACTAAACTTCATTGGCTCAAGTACTGGAGAAACCAATTTAATCTTACCAGGTAAGTGGGCCGGACAAGATTTATCTAAAAATGTCTATGATATTGAAGTTATTGGATCAAAAAATACCAAAATTAATCTTAATACAAGAAATTACAAGAGAAAAATCATACACAAGCCAAATGAAAAAATTATTATTACATACAAAGTTAAGCAAAATTTTGTCGGAAAACCGACACTAACTGACCAAGCCCATACACCAGTAATACAAAAAGACTATTTCCATCTAATAGGCAACGGTTTTTTAATTGCCCCAGATTTTGATCCAGGTTCTGATGATGATATCTCAATAAATATCAATTTGACATGGAACTTACCAAAGAACTGGTCAATTGCTAATAGTTATGGTGTCCAAAACAGAATACAAAAAAATATATCCTCAACTATTGGAGAATTATTCCATTCATTATATATTGCTGGCAATTTTGATCTAGTTCATAAAAAAATTAGTGGAAATGATTTATGGATAGCATTCAAGAAAGATGAATGGCAAAATATTAATATTTCACAACTATCGGAAGTTTCAGAAAAGATTATTAAATCTCAAAGAGATTTCTGGAATGACCACAACTTGCCATTTTTTTTAATATCAGCTATCCCGGTTGGTGAATCATCGCATTCTTTTGGAGGTACTGGATTAAAGAATTCTTTCACACTATTTTTGCCAACAGAAATTGAGTTTGAAACTGGGGATGGGATATCTTGGTTAATTTCACATGAACATTTTCATACATGGAACCAACCAAAAATTTTTCAAATTGATTATGCTACAGAAGCTACAATTTATTGGTTTACCGAAGGATTTACAGATTATTATGCCAGTCTCTTTCTATTGAGAAGCGGTTTATCAACACTTCAGGAATATGTTAAAGTATATAATAAAGTTTTAGTTAATTATTACTCCTCTTCTGTAAAAAAATATTCAAATGCAGAGATAAATACAGATTTTTGGAATAATCGTGAAGTCGAGAAGCTACCATATCAAAGAGGGAATATCTTAGCTCATAACTGGAATGTAAGAATTAAAAAAGAATCCCAAAATAAATTTTCTTTCGATAACTTGATCCAAGATTTGATTATTCCAGGGCCACAGATATTTTCTTCAGAGAATAAATTATCTATTCCTAAAATTAAAACCGCTGCAAAAAAATACATTAAAAATGGAATTGACCATGATATAGACCTTAATATTAATAAAGGAGAATTAATCAAACCAGATCCATATTCACTCGGCCCATGTTGCAAATTGATTACCAAAAGGACAACTAGATATAAGAGCGGATTTCCAATTGAACATGATTTAAAAAAAGGAGTTATATCAACTATTCATAAAAATTCCGAAGCGGAAAAAGCCGGATTAAAAGAGGGATATACCCTCTTTGATGCTGACTTCGATCTTGATGATATTAATAAACCAATTACTGTAACTTTTCATGATGGGATCAAAAAACGCAAAGTGCAATACATGCCTTATACCGATGGAGATTTACTAGATATTCCTCAATTCGTGATTGATCTTAACGCTTTTAGTAAAAATCCTGATGCATGTTTAGCATGGTTTAATTAATTTTCTTGGGTAAATTTGGTAATAACGAAGATATTAAATAACTCATATTCTGATCTGAATTTTACAATATCCAATTTCGTTTATTCTATAATTACCATTGTGTTACGAGAAATCTTGACGATCAATTCCATGCAAAAGTTCTGGAATTCTAACTTGCTCAAGACATTTTTGTTTTTTAAGTAGCTTCACAAATCTTTCTGGTGTAAGATAGCGAATATCTTCGTGCTTACTAATAGGAATTTTTATAATATCTTCATCGCTCCCAGTTTATAATTTCAGTTGTTCATTTAATTCTACAAGTGCTGCAATAGTAGTATTAGCAACAAATTCCGAGCAAATCATTTCGGAATCTGGACTTGACTTATAGAAATCACCTAGCATTTTTTCTCCACTCATCTTACTTTTCTTTTTTCTGTCTTGTAAAACAAATATTTTTGAAATTATATATATTCTAAATGTTAAAAAATTTCTTTATTTCACAACATAACAATTTAACTTTTTTTAATGACAGTACCTTCTGATACTATATATCTTCTATCGATATCAATTTTTTGCAAAAAATTATAGTCATGACAGATCATCAAAATAGCTCCTGGATATAGATTCAACACTTGGATAAGATGTTCTACATTCTCAATATCCAGATTATTAGTTATTTCATCTAAAATTAGTAGAGTTGGAGTCTGTGCCGCTATCAATACTAATGATAATCTATTCTTCTCTCCCCCTGATAGATGTTGTATTTGCCTATTTATTTCTATATTTCCCCGAAATAAGAATTTATTCAAATGTTCGATTATTTCTTTTCTACCCCATTCGGGTTTGATATCACTAACTGAATCAAATATTGTTTTATTAGGTTCTAAAGAATTGTAATGTTGATCTAAATACCCTATATTTTCTAATTTTGGAGCATACCAATCTCCAGTTTTTATAATATTTGGAATATTCAATAAAGATTTTATTAAAGTAGTTTTGCCGCTACCATTTTTACCTTGGATTGCAATTTTTTCTCCATTGTTAATATAAAGGTTTATATCTTCCAAAATAGGTTTTTCAACCGAATATCCAGTAGTTCCATTATAGATATTTACTATTTGTTCATTATTATTAATTGAATTTGCTGATATAGAAAAGGTTGGTTGTATTATCTCCTGGACATATATACCTTCTAATTCTATCTTTATATGATCTTTTTTATTTTTAAGAGATGCTTTCTTTTCACCGGATGTTTTTGTTGCTCTTGATAGTTTTGCTTTACTTACAACTGTTGGCCATTTTTTATTATCAATGTTTTTTTTCCCTTTTCTTTTACTATTTGCTGCACGCTTTTGTTCTTTCATCAGATTTAGATGAATATTCTTTTTTTCTTTATTTAGCTCTTGAATTTCTTTTCTAAGCTTATTTCTTTTCTCATGATTATTTCTTAAATAATCATGATAATTTCCTTTAAAAATATTTACAGCATTATCATTTATGTGCCAAATAATATCTACACAAGAAGAAAGTAACTCTTGATCATGAGATGCAATAATTAAAGTGCCAAAATGATTTTTTAACATCCTGATAAGTGACTGACGATTATGGTGATCTAAGTGATTGGTAGGCTCATCCAATATTAAAATATCTTTTTCATTACTTAATTCTCTTGAAATACACTTATTAAAACGTTCTCCCCCACTCATCTTATCAAATTCATTAATAATTTGTGGAACATATCCTATATTAAGTGAAGAAACTCTATTAATAATACCTGATGTAGATTCAAGTTCATCTAGCAATACTTTAATAAGAGTTGATTTTCCTGAGCCATTTCTACCAATTATCCCTATTCTATCATTATGATTAATTTGCGTGCTAAAATTTTCAAATATAATATTATTAGGATAACTTAACTCGAGATTGTTTATTAGAATTTGCTTGTACATGCATACCTCTTTAAAAACTACTAAATTCAAAGGAAATAGAACTTAATTAAGAGATATTGTTCATGATACGAGAAACTCCGATTTGAAAAATTATTGTTTAATTATAAATCTATTGCTAAATTTTGTCAATATTTACTATGTAACCTGCTCTTTTAAAAGTAAATTTAATTATCACTGGTATGTGATTTTTTAATGGTATATTAATCTATTTTTTATCTGCTCTTTAGTAGTTTGTACACTTAATATAACAAAACTATGTATGTATTATTTCAATATAAAAATTAATATTTAATCCCAGATTGCATAAGTAATGGTTCAATCTTTGGCTCTCTACCTCTAAAGAGTTTATAGAGATCAGATATATTTATTGAGCCTCCCATTTCTAGGATATTTTTCATAAAAGAAGATCCCGTTTCTTTATTAAAAATTCCTTCTTTTTTGAATTTATCAAAAGCATCACAAGACAATACTTCTGCCCACTTATAACTATAATATCCAGCGGCATAGCCACCAGCAAAAATATGACTAAAACTATTTTGAAATTTATTATAGTCTGGTATTTGATATATAGCGGTTTTTCTTCTAACTTGATTTAAAATTTCTTGGATCTGATTACCATCAACTGGCTGAGTACTCATATGTAATTTAAAATCAAATATAGCAAACTCTAGTTGTCGTAACATATTCATAGCTGAATGATAATTTTTAGTTATCAAAAGCCTATTAAATACTTCTTTCGGCAAAATATCACCTGTTGTATAATGCTTACTGCACATAGATATAGCTTCATACTCCCAGCACCAATTTTCCAATAATTGACTAGGTAACTCTACAGCATCCCATGCAACTCCATTTATTCCAGATACACCTAACACACCTATCTTTGTTAATATATGGTGTAAACAATGTCCAAATTCATGGAATAATGTAACGACTTCTTCATGAGTTAATAAAGCAATATCTCCTTCTATTGGAGAAGTAAAGTTACAAGTTAAATAAGCCATAGGAGTGGTTATTGTTTCAGAAGAAAGTTGGAATCTTGTTCTACATTCATCCATCCAAGCACCACTTTGTTTATTTTGTCTTGCAAATAAATCCGCATAGATGTACCCTCTATTTCCATTAGCATCGCTTATTGCAAATATTTTTACATCCTGATGCCATGTATCTTTACTAATTTCACTAATATTCAAGCCAAATATATTCTTAACTATGTTAAATAATCCACTTAATACTTGTTGTACTGGAAAGAATTCTCGAATTTCTTCCTGGGAGATATTTAAATATTTTGTTTTATATAGTTCTCGATAATATTCAATATCCCATGGGCACAATTTTTCAATCCCATCTTTTCTTGCAAAATCATCAAGCTTTTGAAACTCTTCCATGGCTTGTTTTCTTGATTTTTCTAGTAAATCATCCAGAAAGTTCAATACTTGCGTTGTTGATTTACACATTTTTGTTTCTAATGATAATTCTGCATAACTCTTAAATCCTAGTAAGCTAGCAACTTCAGTACGGTAATTTACTATTTCCTTAATTATCATACTATTATCATATTTAGTACCAAAATCACTGAGTTCTGATGCTCTAGTAGAATACGCTTGATAGATTTTTTTACGTAGCTCTCTGTCTTTAGCAAATCTGATAATAGCTATATAACTAGGATAATCAAGGTTAAATACAAACCCATCCTTTTCATATTGCTGCGCAAGTTGTTTTGCTTCTTGTAATGTTCTATTGGTAAGACCAAGCAATTTTTTTTCATCATGGATTTGCATATTCCATTGCTGAGTAGAATCTAAAACATTTTCTTTAAATTTATTTGCTAACTCTGATAGCTTAATTTGGATCTTTACAAATCTTTGTTTTTCTTGTTCGGCTAGCTCAACCCCAGATAGCCTAAAATCTCTCACCTCATTTTTAAGGTACTGAACCTGCTCATTATTTAGGTTTAAGATTTCTTTCTTTTCTAAGACTTCCTTCATTGCCAGGTAGAGTTTTTTATTTTGACCTAATATTGAATAATATTCTGATATTATCGGCAAAATATTTTTATAAATATCACGTAACAAATCATTACCTTTAACAGAATGTAAATGTGATATTACTGACCACATACAATTTAATTCATATTGATTTTTTTCAAGAGGACGAATTAAATTTTCCCAAGTATAGCTTTCTTGATTTAAAATTTGCTCCAGGTGTGTTTTATTATTTTGGATTTTTTCTTGAATATCTGTACTTAATTTTTTGATATCTAAATTAGAAAATACAGGAAAATCTTCTTTTTTGCTAGTATTCATTTTCACTCTTAGTTAGTTGTGTTAAGACTTTACCAATATCTGGAAAAACCCCATGCCATAAATAAAAACTTTCAGCAGCCTGTTCTACAAGCATTGATAGTCCTGAAATATATTTTATCTTTTTTCTCTCTTTACACCATGTAAAAAATGCTGACTCTTTATTATACTGCAAATCAAAAAATATATTTGCAAATATATCAATTTTTTTAAAAACTGCATAATCATTATTTAATATGCTAGTTGTATTTATTACCATATCAAATGTTGTCTTTGGAATATTTTGATAACTCCCTGCTGTAATTCTATTATCTATTTTAGTAAATTCAACAGCTTTTTCTACAGTTCTATTAACAATATGAATTTGGATATCCTTAACTAGTAGAATATAAGGCAAGATCCCTTTTATAGCTCCTCCAGCTCCAAGTATTAGTATTTTTTTTTCTTTTAGCATTACATTTTTTCTAAATGCCCTAATAAAGCCAATCCCATCCGTATTATCTCCAAATATTTCTCCATTTTTGATATGGATAGTATTGATTGAATCTGCTCTTTTTGCTCTTTTTGACATACGATTTACAAATTTGACAGCGTCTTCTTTTAAAGGAGAGGTTAAATTAATTCCAGTACCTCCTGATAATTTGAACTCATTTATTTTATTCAATAAATTTTCTTTGTTAGTTAACATTTTTTCATATTCTAATTCAATACTAAATTGTTTAGCAAATAGCTTATGAATTATTGGTGATAAACTATGGGAGATTGGATCACCCATTACAACAAATTTACTAATATCACTCATATCTTAAAGTTTGAATTGGATCAAGTTTAGAAGCACTATAAGCTGGGTAGAACCCAAAAAACACTCCCGTTGCAACTGATACTATAAACCCTAAAATTGGTGGTAATAGGAATAACGCAAACCCCCAGCCTGAGAAAACAGCAATTATGTAACTTGTGAATACCCCTAAAATAATACCCATAAACCCACCAAGTACAGCAAGTGTAATTGACTCTATTAAAAATAACATCCTGATATCTTTTCGTTTTGCTCCAACTGCCATTCTTATTCCAATCTCTCTTTTTCTTTCAACTACAGATACTAACATTACGTTCATTACACCTATTCCTCCAACTATTAGAGAAATACCACCAATCATTCCCAATAGCAAAGTAAATATTTGACTTTGACTCTGCATGCTTTGAATTATTTGGCTTGCACTTCTAAAAAATAACTTATAAGTGGGAGAAATATCTGCGACAAACTCGGATATCTCTTCTTGGACTTCTACTAGATCAACACCTTCCTCTAATTGGATGACAAAATCACGAATGATTGCATATTTACTTATTATTTTAGATGAATTAATTGGAATTAATACGGCTGAATTTATATCTGAATTGAAAAAAGAGTTTTCTGGCCAAAAATCTGCAATACCAATAATAGTATAATAAAAGTGTCCTAATTTTATTTGCTTTCCTATTAATTCTTCTTGATAAGATTCTTTAATCTGTCTATAGAGTTTATTACCTAATACACAAAAATACTCGTATTTATCTAAGAAAGAGATAAATCTACCTTTTTTCATTTTAATCTTTACAGTATTTTTTAAATCATCAGTAACACCAATGATGTTCGAACCAAGTTGCTTGCCTTCAAATATTATTGGTGAGTAGGATGAAGTATAAGGAGAGATGATCTTTATTTCTTCTATCATTTTTCGCATTGACTCTACATGATTAATATCAAATTGTTCTGCTCCAGAGTTTTTATTTCCTCCACCACTACTATAAATATTTACCGACATTAAATCTGATCCTAATGATCTAATATGATCTAGTGCTTTTTTGGTAGCTAACTGTCCTCCAGAAACTAAGGCAACAACTGAACCAGTTCCGACTAAAATACCAAGCACAGCTAAAAATGATCTTAGCTTTGCCGATAGGATGTTCATGAGAGCTTGTTGAAAATGTTGTTTTAATCTCATAAAAATATCTTTCTAGGATTGTATTACTTTCCCATCTTGAAGTCTGATAATTCGATCACACATATCGCCTATTCCTGGATCATGCGTGACAATAATAACTGTTCTAGATTCTTTTTCATTAAGCTCTAAAAACAGTTCCATAACTTCTTTACCTGTTTTACTATCTAAAGCTCCAGTTGGTTCGTCAGCTAATATAATTTCAGGATCACCAATCAGTGCTCTAGCTATAGCTACTCTTTGCTGTTGTCCACCAGATAATTCATTAGGTTTATGATGAGTTCGATCTCCCATGCCAACTCTATCAAGGATTTTTTTTGCTCTAATACTACTCTCTTTGTCACTAATTCCTCTATATAATAGCGGTAAAGATACATTTTTCTCTGCTGTAAATTTTGAAAGAAGATAAAACTGTTGAAAAACGAATCCAATTGTTTTATTGCGCAATATAGCTAAATCATCATCGGAAATATCATTAATGGCATTTCCATGAACACTGCATATACCACTAGTTGGTCTGTCTAATAAACCAATAATATTCATAACTGTTGATTTTCCAGAACCTGATGCGCCCATTATTGCTATTAATTCCCCTTTTGAAATATCTAAATCTATACCATATAGTACTTGCTGTGTATTAGACCCCATTTTATAGATTTTATTTATATTCTCTAACTTAATTAGTGACGACAATTTCATCCCCTTCATTTAATCCTTCTAGGATTTCAACACTATTCATGGAAGTTCTACCTGGTCTTACTATTGTCTCTATCTTTTTATTATCTTTATATTTGTATACCCCAATTTTATCCCCTTTTTTGAAAACTGCGCTTATTGGAACTTCTAATATTCCTGGAAATGTTATATTTAGTTTTATCTTCGCACTCATACCTACTTTTATGGTCTCTCTTTGTTTATCGGTAAGATTTTTCACTTGAATTTTTACTGGAAATAATGGCATTCCCGATCTGTGGCTGGACTTAGCTTGCGCATCAACATGGGTTACTTCTCCTTCCAATTTGATTTCAGGAAAAGCAACACCTGTAATTATTGCTTTTTGGCCAACCCTAACTTCTCTCACATCAATCTCTGTAACCGATATAGATAAAGATAAACCTGACATATCACCTATCATAACTAGTGGCTCTCCTGCCTTAATCCTTGCTCCAACTCCAAACTCTTCTGAATCATCACTTGGAGGAGCTAATGCTACCCCAGAGTCCATGGCTGTAATTTTTATACAATTGTGTCGTACCTGTAAAACTCTATCAATTTCCTTAATATTGGAAATTTCTAAGCTAGTAATATTATCGGCATCGATTTGTGCTGCTTTCATAATTGAATTCAATTTATAGGTTGATTGTAAAAAAGCTACATTGGAATGGTTAAAAGAACTTTGAGTTGATTCAAATTCATTTCTCGGTACAATTCCAAGTTCAAACAATTCTTTTGTTTCATTATATTTTGACTCATCTAGAAAAAATTTTTCTTTTGCTCTTAGATATTCAGATAAAGCTGCATGATAATCTTTTTCTACAGAGGCAGAATCTAGTACTAAAAGTTTTTGATCTTTTTTTACTGGTTCTCCAAATACGAAATTCTGCTCAGTTATCATACCATCAGATGGACTAGATACCGCAATCATCTTGATAGGTTGGATAACACTAGAAAAGAATAAAGGTTTGACTGTAGATTTTCTTTGTATTTTTATTGTTTTTTCATTCTCAGCAAGATCTGAGTATGATGAAGACAATATCATTAACGAAATAAAAAAGGTTAAAACTTTATTCATACAACATTCCTCAATATTCTAATTCAATATTCCATTTTTCTAAAGCAGTTCCTAGCAAAATATGTAAATCATCTAGAGAATTTTCAAAAGCAATTTTTGCATCTATCAATGATTTTTGTGCTGCAAGAACTTTATCTTGAGCAGTCGATACATTTAGTGAGCTAGATTTTCCAATTTGTAATTTTCTGGTTTCTATATCGTAAGATTTTTGAGCTAACACTAAATTCTTTTCAGCGAATTTTATTTGAGTTTTTAAATTATTTATATCAAAAATTTGTTTTTTCACATTTGCTATTAATGCCCTTCTAGATTGTGCTATTCCTAGTTCCTCTTTTTTAAGACCAATCTGCGCTCGAAGCAATCCTTCCTTATTACTATATGAGTTAATTGGTACAGTTAGAGTGGCTGTTAAATTTTGATTAAATTTTTTCCCTTTTATATTCTCTAATACGGTTCCTTTATTACTCCCAGCTGAATAAGTTAAATTAAGATCCCAAAGCATATTGTTTTTTGCAACAAGCAAAGATCTTCTCGCTGTTGTTAAACTATTCAGTTTGCTCTGGTATTCAAAATTATTTTCTAGAGCTAATTTAATAGCATCATCTTGATTAGGAATTTTATTTGTAGAGACAGTTAGATCTTTGGGAACATAGATCTTTTTTTCAGGGCTGAGACCGATTTCTGTCAATAAGTCTTGTCTTGAAATGTTTGCAGCATTTTTTTGTTGCAGATATTGTAATTGTAAAGACTCATATTGAGCTTCAGACTGAATGATTTCAGTAGAAGCTATTCTCCCCACTTTAATTTTGGCCTGAGTATTTTTAACTCCTTTTTCGGCTTCCACCAAAGATCTGCGACTTGCTTCAATTTTATAGTTATCAGAAATTAAACTACGATATTTTTTTGCAATACCTACAATTGCTTTACTTATACTATTTCTAAATTTTAACTTATTGATAACCTCTCTGTCATAGGTATTTCGTAGACTATTCAAGGTAACATCTTGGCCAAAACCTTTTAATAAAGGTTGTGAAATTGACATTACTGTTCGTGATCCATGTTTGCCAGTACTATCTACAGTTTGAGGCGCACTAAAGCTAAATGATGTACCAAGTCCAGTTTTAAGACTTACCCCTGGATTTACATTTAAATTTGGTTTAATGGCTGTGCCATCATCAGATAAACTATTTTTTGACAAAATTGTGCTTGAAGCGGATAAAGTATACTGTAAGTCAAAATCATTCTCTGCCTTTTTAATAGCAAATTTTTCTAATACTCTGTCCATCCCAGCAAATTGAATAGCCATATTTTTACTAAGAGATAACGTAATTGCTTCATCCATAGACAAAAATAGACTTTGTTCGTCTTTTTGCTTGGCCGAAGTATTAGAAATATAAAATATCATTAATATAATAGATAAAATATATAACCAAAATTTGTTGAATTTTGAAGCTTTATGCATGCAAATAACTCGAATAGTTTTCATATACAGCACGTTTATTCATTAATTTACTCAACCCTTACTCTATATTTTGTTTTTCATAAATTTAATAGTTTTATTATAATCTAAAGAAAACATCGAATGATTTCTATTTTATATTCTTTAATAGTTCTATACAACTTGTTCTTTTTAT
>JABSQI010000240.1 GCA_013215905.1 Legionellales bacterium
TGATGTAGAAGGTGAAAAACAATTTGAAGTACTATCTACTAATGGGGATACATTTTTAGGTGGTGAAGATTTTGATCAAAGATTAATAGACTATTTAGTTAGCGAGTTTAAATCTGATACAGGAATAGATCTTTCAAACGATTCTCTTGCTTTGCAACGATTAAAAGAAACAGCTGAGAAAGCCAAAATAGAACTTTCTTCAGCATCTCAAACAGATATTAATCTACCATATATTACAGCTGATTCTAGTGGACCAAAGCATATGAATTTGAAGCTTACTAGAGCAAAATTAGAATCTTTAGTAGAAGATCTTGCTGCTAGAACTATCAAGCCATGCCAGCTAGCTTTAGATGATGCTAAATTAAAGGTTAGTGATATTGAAGACATTATTCTGGTAGGTGGTCAAACTAGAATGCCTTTGGTTCAAGAAAAAGTTAAAGATTTTTTTGGTAAAGAATGTAGAAAAGATGTTAATCCAGATGAATCTGTAGCTATGGGTGCTGCTATTCAAGCAGCTGTGTTATCTGGTGATACGAAAGATATTCTTTTATTGGATGTTACTCCTTTATCATTAGGTATTGAAACTATGGGAGGTATCAACACTAAATTGATCGAGAAAAACACGACAATTCCTACCAAGGCTTCCCAAATATTCTCAACGGCAGCAGATAATCAACCATCAGTAACTGTGCATGTGTTGCAAGGAGAAAGAGAGCGAGCTTCGGATAATAAGACATTGGGTAGATTTGATTTAGCTGATATCCCGCCTGCTCCACGTGGTATTCCTCAGATTGAGGTTACATTTGATATAGATGCTAATGGGATATTACATGTATCAGCTAAAGATAAGGCTACTAATAAAGAGCAATCTATTGTAATTAAAGCTTCAAGTGGTCTTTCTGACGATGAGATTAATAAGATGGTCGAGGATGCTGAAAGCCATGCTGAAGAAGATAAAAAATTCAAAGAAATTGTGGATTTAAAAAATAATGGTGATAATATGATTCACGCTACTAAAAAGTCTATGGAAGAGCTTGGCGAGGATGTGACACCTGAAGAGAAAAGTAATATTGAGAACGCTATTACGGAACTTGAAAAGGCGTTGAAAACAGATGATAAGGTAGCAATTGAGGACAAAATAAAGGTGCTTACGGAAGCATCTGGCAAAATGGCTGAAAGGTTATATGCTAAAAAAGGTGCTCAAAATCAACAAGCTGATAGTGAACCACAGCAGCAGCAAGCTAGTGCTAAAGAAGATAATGTTGTTGATGCTGAATTTGAAGAAGTTAAAGAGAATAACAAATAATAATTTGCTTGTTAAAGACAGCCGGTTATATTTTATTAAAAATATATGTATAAACAATCTGAAGATAAACAAGATTATTATCAGTTGCTAGGAGTGGAACGAAACGCTTCTAGCTCTGAAATTAAGCGTGCTTATCGTAAATTAGCAATGAAGTATCATCCTGATCGTAATGCTGGAAGTGCTGAGGCTGAGCTTAAGTTTAAGCAAATTAAAGAAGCATACGAGATCTTATCTGATAATGAAAAAAGGTCACGTTACGATCAGTTTGGGCATGCTGGGGTTGATCCTAATATGGGAGCAGGTCCTGGAGGGGCTCAGTCTGGTTTTGGTGATATCTTTGATGATATTTTTGGTGATATCTTTGGTGGAGGAGGACGTGCTAACTCTAGAAGTGGAGCACAAAGAGGGGCAGATCTAAGATATGGGATCGATCTGACTTTAGAAGAAGCTGTACATGGGATTAGCAAAACTATCTCTTATCCTGTTGCAGTAAAGTGTGATGGTTGTTCAGGTTCAGGAGCTGCTGCTGGTTCTAAGCCTATAAAATGTTCTGCTTGTAATGGGCAAGGGCAAGTTCGGATGCAACAAGGTTTCTTTTCTATTCAGCAAACTTGTCCCACTTGTCAGGGACAAGGAACGACTATTTCAGAACCTTGTACAGCGTGTCATGGGAACGGTAGGAAAAAAGATAAAAAGAGTGTAGTTGTTAAAATTCCTGCAGGAGTTGATACTGGAGATAGAATTAGATTGTCTAATGAAGGTGAAGCTGGAGGTAATGGTGGACCAAATGGAGATCTATATGTCGAGGTACATGTTTTAACACATCCTATTTTTGAAAGGGATGGGAATAATTTGTATTGTGAGGTTCCCATTAGTTTTACTACAGCGGCTCTTGGTGATTCTATTAATGTTCCTACACTAGAAGGGCAAGTGAGTTTAAGAATTCCTGCTGAGACACAAACTGGTAATCAATTTAAGCTCAAAGGGAAAGGAGTAAAATCTGTTCGTAATAATCATATTGGAGATTTGTACTGTAAAATTATTATTGAGACACCTGTGCGTTTAAATTCATCTCAAAAAAATCTATTAAAAGAATTTCAAGATAGCCTTAATCAAGATATTAAAAAACATAATCCAAAGACTAAATCATGGTTTAATGGGGTTAAACAATTCTTTGATAATATGCGTTCCTAAATTATTAGTAGAGATATTTTACATTTTAAATGTAAAAAATTTTATGTTATTTAAGTTCTAGATGAATTTAGTTTGGAAAAGATTTTTTATTTAACTAGTTATTATATAATTAGAGTAAAATGCGGATAAAATAGCCTTTTTATGTGAATTTTTGTTGATAATCAGTTATAATCTTAAGTTGTTTTTTGGAGATACAAGGATATTAAATCATGAATAAAATTCCGATGACAGTTAGTGGTATGGAGAATCTAAGAGAAGAATTAAGTAGATTGAAAAATGTAGAAAGACCGAAAATTTCTAAAGCTATCGGGGAAGCTCGTGAGCTTGGTGATCTGAAAGAAAACGCTGAATATCATGCCGCACGTGAACAACAAGGATTTGTTGAAGGGCGTATCCAGGAAATAGAATCTAAATTATCTTTGGCTCATGTTGTAGATGTGTCAAAGCTAAGTAATAATGGAAAAATTATCTTTGGTTCAACAACTCAGTTAGTAAATTTAGATAATGATAAGGAATGTAAGTATCAAATAGTTGGTGAGGATGAAGCAGATATTAAAAAATCTAAAATTTCTGTTAGCTCTCCTATTGCTAGAGCACTTATTGGCAAGGAAGTTGGTGATGTGGTAGAGGTAAATACTCCAAATGGGATAGTCGAGTATGAGATCTCTAATGTTGAATATGTATAATGA
This sequence comes from Legionellales bacterium, assembly GCA_013215905.1. Next base: position 3,190 of record JABSQI010000240.1, read on the forward strand.
ATTAAATGTTCCGGAATAAAAGTAGTAGACGATGGTTAAAGGAGCATTTCACAGATCCTTACGTAATAAAGGCGCAGAAGGAAGGTTATCGTTCTCGTGCTGTATATAAGTTAATAGAATTACAAAATAAATATAAAATTATCAAGAATAATAGTATTGTT
>JABSQI010000241.1 GCA_013215905.1 Legionellales bacterium
AGCTAGATTAAATATAGCCACCAACCTTCGTAATTGTAGTGTAGCTATATTTTATTTGTTCAGCAAGTTTAGGGGTTTTACATATGGGTAAGTTATTTTTAGTGTTGGTTATGTTTTTGCATGGAGTCATAGCTAATGTTCCTTTCTATGATGATTATGAGAGAGGGTACTATGACCATGAAGTTAAATTACGCCCTATTGCTAGAAAGAAAAAGAGAGTTATTAATTATACTAAAATTATTAACTCTTGGAATAAGCGATATAAATATTTAGTTAATAGAGCTATAGTTACCGCTGATGAGAGACATATAGCTGAATTTGTCCAGTTTCATAATTTCTTAATCTTAAAAGCAGAGAAATTCTCCGATGTTTGGCAGATTGTAATAGCTCACAAGCCTTCGCTAAATTTTGCAACTAATAAGCCGATATCAGCTCTTGGAAGGCAGGTAACTAGAGAATATCAAGACGAGGCAATGGATAGAACTATTAAAGGATTAGCTAATACGCATGGGTTGGTGTTTTTCTTTAGTAGTGGATGTAAATATTGTCATGCTATGTCTCCTGTGGTTAAGCAGTTTTCTAAGAAATATGGTTGGGATGTTGTTCCTATATCTCTAGATGGTCAAGGGTTGGAAGATTTCCCAAGTGTTATTAAAGATGCTGGGCATGCCGAATTATTCAAGGTTCAAGGATATCCTGCTTTAATGGCTTATAGTGAAACCGATGGTTGGATCCCGTTAGCTACAGGATTGCAAACTGAAGACCAAATAAAAGAGAGGATTATGCTGTTTAAGAAATACGGTAAAGGGGGGATTAGGTAGTGAGAGTTAGAGTTATAGCTATTTTATGTTTATTGGTATCAAACGGGTTTGCTGGTGTTGGAAATAAGATTTTAGGTACTTTTAATGATCTTGGAATGAAAAGTAATTTTACCGATGCTGTTGTATAAAAAAGTCAAGATGGGGGATTTTTGGCTCTAGGAAATTTACAGGTTAGAACTCCTTCTCATGTAATTAGACCTGTGAATATAAGATGGCCAAGCGTTTCAGGAGGGTTATGTAATATTAGCATCACAGGAGGTGGTATTTCATATCTTACTAGAGCTGAACTTAGAGATGCATTAAAAAATATGGCATCTGGTGCTTTGACCTATAGCTTTTTATTAGCATTGCAAGTCATGGTTCCAGCCGTTGAGGGGATGATGACGAAAATGAATTATTTGCGCCAGTTTGCTAACAAATGGGCGTTGGATTCTTGTCAGGCTGGTGAGAATCTAACGAAAGCAGCTGCTTTTAGAAACAATGCTGTTAGAGAAAGGGTTTGTGGAAGTATTTTAACAACGGGAGTTGATTTAGTCGGCAGATATCAAGATTGTCAAAAAGAAGCAACTTTACGAGCTAGACAAAATACCGCTGAAAAAGACGACTCACTGCAAGGAGTGATAAAGGGTAGTAATTATAATGTTGCTTGGATTGCTATTAAGGAGCATTCATATTTAAAGAACGAGGATACAGAGCTAAAGCAATTTTATATGTCTTTGACGGGAACTATTGTAGTTAAAGATGGTGCTAGAAGTAATGACAAACCTATAGTTGATGTTAGAGCGAGTTTATTGCAACCTAATTTATTAGAGACTTTGCTTAGAGGTGGAACATCAGAAATATATAGCTGTGGCAAGGATACAACTAAATGCTTAACTTTAACTCAAGCAGAGATGACCATTGCTAAAAATGACTCAATGATAGGGAAAGCAAGAGGGCTGTTAACTAAGTTTGTGAAGAATATTAAAAAAGATATTCCTTTAGAGAGTGAAGAGCAAACAAAATTAATAGCTTTTGTTAACTCCACAAGATTGCCAATTCTTCGGATGCTTTATATTAATTTAATTAATACTAAAGGAGCTATGGCTATTCATATTCATAAATACACGGAAGTTGTGGCTTATGATATTTTATACGATTATTTGATGGGGATATTAAATGATTTGCTTGATGGAGCGGAAAAAGCCCATAAGGCACAGCTTGACCAGCATATTTATGCTGAGTTCATTAAAAGATTAGACAAAGTTAAATCAGAGGTATTAGCGCAACGTCAGGATTTATACCGCAGACATCAAGTTACATCGGGGTTAATTGAAGAGGTACGTTTGCAAGAGCAACAAGCTGCTGCAAGCATTGATATTGGAGGTTTTTAATTTTTAAAGATGTGAGATTCACAGCCACATCGATATTAGAACGAGAGGAATAGATGACAAGTGTATTGTATAGCTATGGTGGTGCTGAGCCACTAATGTATATTTTTAACGGCATTGCCATGTTAACTACAGGCAAATGTGGGGTTATAGCCTATATTGCAGGGACAATTGGCTCGGCAGTAACATTGTTTATTGCTGTTTTTGCTGACCGGCTTGAAGAGGTTGGTAAATGGGTGGCATGGTATATATTATCCCTGATGATATTATTTACTCCAAAAACCACTATCTTGATTCAAGATGTAATAACCAACGATAAGTATCCTGTAAAAAATGTGCCTTGGGTATTAGGAGAAGGTGCTACCGCCATTAGCGCAGTTGGGCATTACATGACTAAACAGTTTGAAACGGTATTTAATTTACCTAGTACCATTAGCTATTCAAAGTCAGGGATGATGTTTGGCTCAAGAATAATCGATGATTTAAATGGGCTTAGGATTCAAAATGCAGATACCAGACAAAATTATAATGATTTTGTAGCTCAATGTGTCTTTTACGATATCATGCTTGGAGGGAAGTATACCTTCAAAGATTTAATGGAGACCGACGATATCTGGGGTATGATAACTAAAAAGGCTAGTCCTTTAAGAATGTTCCCTTATCTAGATCCAATCACGAAAGAAGCTGATTTTGTCACCTGCAAAGCAGGGGCTGCTTTACTTGAAAAAGAGTGGATTAAAATAATAGCAGATTCATCTCTTACCCTTGGTAAGAAATATTTTAGTAATAAACATAACGATGAAGCCAAGCTTGCTCTACTAACAGGGTTAGATACATCAACGCAGTTTTTGTTAAAGGATACTAAAAGAGCAGATGATGTCATTAAACAAAAACTACTAACTAATGTTCTAAGAGATGGGTTCAGATATAATGCCGTAAGGTCAAATTCTGTTGCTGCCATGCAAAAATTTGGGGCTGATAGAGCCTATATGCAGCATAAATACTCAGGATGGGTTTCAGGAGAGTTAGCAGCAAAAACTATTCCATTTTTAAAGCTAGTAATAGAAGGAGCGGTCTATGCATTCTTTCCTATGACTATGATAGTTTGCTTAATTAGTTTTTCAGGATATCAAACCCTGTTAAATTATGCCCGAATC
>JABSQI010000242.1 GCA_013215905.1 Legionellales bacterium
TTTTGGGATTTAATCTGGATAACTTCTTTTTCTAATAAAGCTCTCCATTGTATGCATTCGATTAATACTAAAATACCTCTTGGTTTTATTATTGATAATATTATGGATGATTTAGCAGATAAATTTACCAATACCTTCTTTCAGGCGTTAGTAGTAGATCATAATTTAATAACCCAGACTAACTATATTGAGCTAAAGGGGATTGCAAATAAAATCTATGCATATACTGTTAATGAAACAAGCAGGGCTGCTAAGCTATTTAATTTTGGTATTGATGGTATTTTTACTGATTACCCGGACAAATTTTATGATGCCTAGTTTAAAAAAAATAAAACTAATTTTCTTATTATTGGGGATATTTCACGGTGGATTTGTCTATGGCCTGGAAATTAGCTTTTGGCATTCTATGGCTGGTCAACTAGGAAATACCTTGAACGAGATTATCCAAGAATTTAATAAGAATAATCCTGATTATACAGTCAAATCTGTTTATAAAGGAACTTATCCTGAAACTCTAACTAGCACTGTTGCTGCATATAGGGCAAGAGCCAAACCGGACATTGTCCAGATATTTGATATAGCAACAGCAACTATGATTAATCCTCCAGGAGTTATTATGCCAGCCCATATTGTGTTTGCAAAAGCTGGATTGGAGTTACCCCTTGAACAAATGATTAAACCTGCAATTGATTATTATTCTGATCAAGATAATAACTTGCTAGCTTTACCTTTTAATATCTCAACACCTGTGCTTTTTTATAATAAGAGTTTATTTGCCAAAGCAGGGTTGGAGCCTAATATTCCTCCTAAGACTTGGGATGATGTTGAAAAAATATCGAAAATATTGCTAGATAAAGGACTAGTCAAGAATGGTTTTAGTAGTGCTTGGATTGGGTGGTCTTTATTCGAGTCATTCTCTTTGATTCATAATTTACCCTTTGCTACTAGTAATAACGGATTTGAAAGTATAGATGTAAAAGTGACTTTTAATAATGAAGAGATCAATTTATTTATTGAGAGATTACAGCAATGGCAAAAAGAAAATATTTTTCTATATGGAGGGAGACTTGATGATGCCCAGGCATTTTTTACAAGTGGCAAATGTGCTATGTTTATTCAGTCATCAGGTTCATTTGCTGATTTGGCACCATCCGTAAGCTTTGAGCTAGGAATGACTAGAATACCGTTTTTGAGTAAATACAAAGAAAGTGAATTGGGAAATTTAATAGGGGGAGCAGCAATTTGGGTGACAAACGGTTTGTCCTCTGAGAAACTGTATGGAATAGCAAAATTCTTTAAATTTATTATGTCGCCTAAAATTCAATTAAAATGGCAGAATGCAACTGGATATCTTTCAGTTATAGATAGAAAATACTTACCAAAATACGATATGATAACATCAACAGAAAAAACATTGTTTGAAGCACAACATTTTGTTATAAGTCGTCAGAATAAATACAAAGGAATTAGGCTTGGAAATTATATGCAGATCCGTGATTTAGTTGAGCGGCAATTAGAGGCCGTTTGGGCGGGATATATGTCTGCGAGAGACGCGTTAAGTCTTGCTGCAGAGGAAGCTGATAGAATGTTGGTTAGATTTAAACGCAATACTGAATAAAATTACATGAAATATTATACATATTCAAAAAATAAACTTATTCCTTATCTATTTATTGCTCCACAAATATTAGTAACTATCTTGTTTTTTATTTGGCCATCAATGATGGCAGTTTGGCAATCTGTTCAACAAGGTGATCCATTTGGTATTAGTTCCGAATGGGCATATATCTACAATTTTAAAGATGTTTTTTTGAGTAAATCTTATTTACATTCCTTGTGGATTACCTTGTTATACGGACTATTTGTATCTGTATTCGCTACTGTTTTAGGATTAATTTTGGCACTGCTTGTTTGCCGAGTGAGGAGGTTTGCTAATTTTTACAAAATTTTACTAATTTGGCCTTATGCCGTTGCTCCGGTAATTGCTGCTGTTTTGTTTAGATTCTTATTAAATCCAGCAATAGGGATATTAACAGAATTTTTTCGCTTATTTGGCTATGAATGGAATTATCATTTGAATCAGTGGCACGCTTTTTGGATTGTTGTTATTAGTGCTGTTTGGCAGCAGGTGAGTTATAATTTTTTGTTTTTTCTAGTTGGGTTAAGATCAATTCCAAAATCTTTACTTGAGGCAGCTTCAATAGATGGAGCTTCTAATTTCCAAAGATTTTTTCATATTACTTTACCGCTATTATCGCCAACTACATTTTTTCTCATAGTCATGAATCTGATCTATTCATTTTTTGATACTTTTGGGATAATACATGTTATCACTCAAGGAGGGCCAGCAAATTCTACCAATATTTTGGTATATAAGGTTTTTAATGATGGTTTTGTTGGGTTAGATGTTGGAGTTTCTGCCGCTCAATCGGTTATTTTAATGTTAATCGTAACTTGTTGTGTGCTTTTACAGTTTAGATATGTTGAAAAGAAGGTTCACTATTCATGAGCTATAGCTTGGTAAAAAATTTTTGTTTTCACTTATTGTTAATATTCTGTATTGCAATAGTGATGTTTCCTCTCTACATAGCAGTTGTAGCTTCAACACATACATCAGAAGCACTGTTAAATTCGCCATTACCTTTATTTCCAGGTTCTGAAGGCATTAATAATTACAAAATATTATTAACTCAAGGTGCTGAAGTAACTGGAGGGCAACCTTTATTACCAATGCTATATAATAGTTTAAAGTTGGCATTAATAGTTTCACTAGGGAAGGTTTTTGTGTCAATACTATCTGCTTTTGCGTTTGTATATTTTAAATTCCCTTTACGAAAATTTTGTTTTTGGTTAGTATTTGCTACATTAATGCTACCAATAGAGGTAAGAATTTTGCCCACTTTTCAGGTTGTTTCTACTTTAGGAATGATGAATAGTTTTAGTGCGTTGTGTTTGCCGTTAATTGCATCTGCAACAGCAACTTTTTTATTCAGACAATTTTTTTTAACAATTCCTTATTCTCTTGCAGATGCTGCGAGAATGGATGGGGCAACCCCTTGGAGATTTTTTAAAGATATTATTTTTCCGTTATCTAGAATGAATATTGTTGCTCTATTCATAATAATGTTCATATATGGATGTAATCAATATTTATGGCCAATCGTTGCTTTAACAGATTCCCAAATGAGTACAGTTTTAATTGGCATTAGTCAGCTTATGAGTGTTGCTGATCAAATACCTCAGTGGAATTTTGTTATGGGGAGTGCGATACTAGCGATGCTTATTCCCGTCATTATAATTGTTTCGCTAGAGAAGTGGTTTGAAAAAGGCCTAATTAGATA
>JABSQI010000243.1 GCA_013215905.1 Legionellales bacterium
CCCATTAACTCGTAAAATAATTGATGCCCCATTACTAACATAAGATTTAACAACATTTCCTTCCAACCATGCAGAAGCATTTTGTATTTTAGGTAAACGTAAAGGGGGACTGTATTGCCAATTTTTTGCATTTAATAAGTCAGCATTAATTGGAGCCCTCATTGCTATAACTCCAAAATTCCCCCATTTTCCTCCAAAGAAACGATCAACAGATGCCCAAAGGTAACCGTTATGTAACAATATAGATGTAGGAGCAGCATGGTAATTACCTTTTTTTAGTAATCCATATTCTATAGAAGTAGGATCTGTCCATGTTTTACCTTCATCTTTTGAAGCTCGAATTATTAAATCTCCGTATTCATGAGTTGTGCCAAGTATAAATAATGTTTTATTGTGAAGGAATAATCTTCCCCAAAACATTGGAGAAATAATAGCAATTTTTTTCCATGTTTCTCCTTTATCTTCTGACAAAAATATACAAGTAACACCTTTTTCTCTATACCCTGACTTCGGTCCAAATAAATCATGAGATACAATATAATTTTTATTTGGAAGAATAGTTATGCTGGGTGAACCAATATATTTACCGGAAGAAGCCGGAGAATAATTTATAACTACACTTGGAACATTAGCATGTAAAATATTACTCTTGCAATAACTAAAACAAGGTAATATTGCCAACATGCTTAGAATAAATTTTCTACTTTTTAACAACACCATTTCATATTTTTTTAATCTGAGATAGTCTACCATATAATGCCTAATCATCTAAGCAAACTAAATATACATATATGAATAAATATCTCTAATTAAACCCTCTAGCTTCTATTTATGAAACAGTTTACAAATTTGTTAAGCATATTCAAATAAAAATCTTTACGTCGAATGCTTATTTCGCTATATAATGTATATTTCTTGCTATCATTTTGCTATTAACTCTGGAGCGTAATAAGTAATGGTTTTTCTGAGACCTTCCTCTAAACTTATTTTCGGAGAAAAATCAATCATATGTTTTAGTTTTGCAATATTTGGAGAACGACGTTTCACACTACCCTTCGGTGAGGTATGCAAAATTATCTCATTTTCTAATCCCATTATCTTCATCATCATTTTAGCAAGATCAATAATCTTTATCTCTTCATCACTACCAAGATGAATAATCTGATTAAGTGAAAGCTCACTTTCAGCAGCTGCAATTGTACTATTAACTGCATCAGCAACGTAAATAAAAGAACGTGTATCATCATAACCAAATAACTCAAATTTTCCCTGTTTTGCACGAGCAATAAAGTCAGGGACGATATGTCTATCTCCCATCCTCGGACCAAAAACATTATGATAGCGCAAAACTGTAAATGGCATTTCAAATTCACTATTAGCTGCAACACAAGCTAATTCACCATGCATTTTTGACCCTCCATAAGACCAGCGGGGATTAAGAGGATCTTCAATTCCTAAAGGTACATCTTCACTAGTCGGTATCTCCCAATCAAACCTTGTTATAGTAGAAGCATACGCTTCAGAACTACCAGCATAGATGAAGCGTTTTAGTCTTTTAGATAAACCATATATTTTAATAAGATGAATTGTCGGTAAAGTAGAATGTAATAATACCTGAAAAGAATGTTCATAAAAATTTTGCGTTCCGTTGAAAGCAGCCATATGATAAATATAATCAACGGAATCTGGCAAATGGCGTTCACAAGAAACTATATCACTAAGATCAATATTGATTGCATGAACATTACTATTAGAAACTAATGACTTAAATTCATCGTCATTCTCACTACGAATAAAGTTATCGGCTATATATATTTCGTCCCCTCGATTTGCAAGTACTTTTGCAAGCTGGAATCCAATAGCACCTGCTCCTCCTGAAATAAGTATTGTATTTTTTTTCATATAATTTCCTATGTTAAAATAATCTACATACATAACTTATATTAGATTTGGGATTACTTTTTACCTCCGCCAAAATAATAGTAACTACTTAATTGTTCTATTATATTAATTGGAATTTGATGCCAGAAATCATAAATCATACAATGATCAGACATAATATTTGCCAAGCTTAACCAATCTTCTTTTTTATAATTTGGATGATTATTTTGAATAATTACGATTTCAGCTCCCTTAAGAGCTTCTTGTATATTATCTGAACTATCAGTTGCTCCTGAATTAGTCATATCCTCATTTGTCGCCAAATAATCATGACCAAAAATATCGGAATAAGGAAAACGATTTTTTATAATTGCAATAATTTTATGTACCAAACTACCACGGATATCTCCAGTAACAGGGGTTCCTTTAAAAGCAAAACCTAAAACTGCAATTTTATGTGGCGTCTGATTAATTGTTTGCTTCTCAAATTCATCAAGGAATTTACTCAATCCTTTCTCGATAATCATCTCATTTACTTTACGTGCTGCTAGAAATAGCCCTGGATTATAGGTACTATCTAAAAATCCTTCTGTTAATATGTAGGGATCTTTCTCAAGACAAGGCCCCCCAACTGGACCAGGTTTTTTAATATTGGAACGAGGATATTCAAAATTAGCAGCTTCAATAATTCGATAAGCGTCAAGACCTTTAGCCTCAGACATCAGGGCAATCTCGTTAGACAAAGCAAACTTAAGATCACGTTCAGAATTATTTAACAGTTTCACCATTTCTGCCTCTTCAACACAGTTCATTTTAACAATTTTATTGCACACTGGTTGGAAAAAATTACTAATACAATCTAGTGAATCATCATCAATGCCAGATACTATCTGGGGTAACTTCGATAACTCCTCAAATGCAGCTCCTTCAAGCGTTCGTTCAGGACAAAAGCCAAGATGGTAGTTTTTCCCCGTTTTATCAAGAATTGGCTTAACAATATTTCGTGTTGTCCCAACTTTTACTGTAGAGCGTAAAACAATCACATCTTCATGGGATAATATTTTCGCAATATTATTAACGACCTTCTTTAATGCTGAAATATTTACTTTATTGTCAGTACCCAGTGGAGTACCTACTGTCACAATATAAAATGTAGGACCATCACTGTGAATATAGTTATTAGAAAAAGAAAACATGCCACTGTCGATTGACTTGGAAATTTCTGCATCAAAATTTTTTTCAAAGAAATGAGCTTTTTTTTGTGACAATGCGTTCAAAATTGTATTTGAAATATCTACACCATGTACACGTAAACCCTTACGAGATAGGTAAACAGCAAGCGTAAGTCCTACATATCCAAGGCCAACAATACAAACTTTTTCTTTTTTAGTAGCAATCATGATATTTATCTTATCTATAATATCTTAAGCAATATTCCTTAAGAATAATAAAACCTTC
>JABSQI010000244.1 GCA_013215905.1 Legionellales bacterium
TGAAGTTATTAGAAATTATGCATAATATGGGAAGTTCTTACAATCGGAACCGAGTAGTTATTGTTTAGAAATGATGTGTAGTGTGATTTGCCGTCACTGTGTTTTGGTTTCTGTCATGTTGTGTTATTTATGCTGTTTTTAGCAGTATAAATTTACTTTTTATTATAAAAAAAATATCATGGCGAAATGATCAAATAGGTCGTGTTGTATATTTTAATTAATTTATTATCCATAATATAATTATGTACGTTGATGATTTTATAGAAGCAGTAAAATTCACTAGTGAGCTAGGATTTAAGACTCCACAAATATTTTATAGAAAAGATAACCTGGAATTAAATAAGTTAAATGACATTCATCAAATTATTTATGATATTTTTAGTAAATGCCAAGACATAGAAGACCTTGCTTTTAGTTGTTGTCACTATTCTCAGCAATTATCTGATATTATAATGGAAAAAACAAATTATAAAGCCTATTTAACAATAGGAACAACCATAGAAGGTGGTTATGCTAGATTTAAGATAACAACAGATCAAATAAGAGAGCGAACAGAAGCAATTAAAAATGATCCTGAAAATAATAATTCAAAATGGTCTTACCATGCTTGGGTAACCCTTGAAACAATGGAGATAATAGATATTACATACTTTGCGTCTCTTATTGCTTGCGGAGCTTTAAAGCCTAAAATAAAAAATAAATTCAATTATTTATTTAATAAAAACAATGATATAATAGGCGTTGATTTTAAACCTCTAATTGTCGGCAATGATATTGCGGAAAGACTTAATTTTTTTAAAAATTATTTGATAATGACTTGATAATGTATTGCCCTTCAACTGTTAAACAATACCTGATTCATTTTTATGATTATTAAAAAAATGATCTGAAAATATTATTTTGAGGGTGTCCGATAAAGTGTATAAACACCTAAAATGCATTAATAAAAATTATTTATTTCTACACTGTTTTTATAATTTCTCATGAACCAAATTTTATTGCAAGAATAAATTTTGATTTTGAGAAAATCTTTCAAAACCCTATAATTTTTGCTTAATTTTTAAGCCCATAAAAAATGGGGCTTCGGGCACGAACATGCAAAAACCGACGGTTTTAAAATGTTCTCTCAGAGATAACTTATAGCATTATAAAAATCACAATATTTTTGTTAGATTACATGATAAAAAATGTTATTACAGTATGATATCGATACATTATCAACGATAATCTATCTTATTATTGTATAAAAAATGATAGATGTAATAATTGCAATTTATATTTTTATCATAATAATACGTATTACATTGCACACTATGTTATTATCTAAGTTTATTTTGTTCAATACGCTTTAGGCAATAAATATATTTAAAATCAATAAATTAGATGCAATAAGTTACTTCTAGGAAGCCAAGACCGTATGTTTCTGCACGCTCGTTCCCGAAGACCCATCATATGTCTCAAAGAACTATTTTTTATTAGCAATAAGTTTGATTGATAATTTACAATCAACTGCATGTGCGTATTTCTTTAATGTGGCAAATGATGGAGATGGAGCATCTTCTAAGTAAAGAGATTCTAGCCTAGATATTGCCGATTTTGTTGTATGCATTGATTCTGCTATTTTTTCTTGGGTTAATCTAGCTTTCTTTCTGGCTTTTAACATTTCATGAATCAATTGAAATTCTTCCTCAAGATCAGCATATTTTTTAGATATACTTGGATCTTTTAATAACTCTTTTTTCAAATTTTCGTGATTTAATGCTTTCTTACTCATATTTTTTTACCTCTTTTAAGCGTTCCTTTGCTATTTCTAATTCCTTTTTAGGTGTTTTCTGAGTTTTTTTGATGAAAGAGTGTAATATTATTATTTCTGCTTTTGTAGCATAACAAAAAAATGCTCTTGCTATACCTTCTTTTCCTTTAACTCTAATTTCAAACAACCCATCTCCAATTACTTCTGTATATGGCTTACCTAGCTGCGCCCCATGATCATAGATCAAATCTACGATCCGCAAGTACTTTGCTAAGATCCCCTTTGGCCATTTTTTTATTTTTTCTATTACAGCCACGCTATAATAGGAGATTTTCCACTTCATACATTAATGTTAGCATATATGTGAACTATCCGCAAGGTTATTTTATTCTAATTTCAGCTAGTTAGAGATTTTTTGAGGTTCTCATCTACATTTCTATCTCAAGTTCGCATTCTTTCTCTGCCTCTAAGGATTGTGCTAATTTAATTTGTTTCTCAATAGTTTTTGATTGCTGCTTAACACCTTGGGTTTTCTCTTGATGTTTTAATGCTTGCTTATAAGTATGCTCTATAGCCTGTGTCATCCTATCTGCTATGTCTTGACCTTCTGCCATACCTTTTGCATATGTAATGCCATTGGCATATCTAATTGAATCAAGCTCATTTATTGACGTTTTTTCTTTATCCCCTAATCTTTTTTGCTGATGGATAGCTTTATTAACAACATCTTTATTTTGGGGAAGATTATCAAAACTGTGGCTGCCATGCCTTTCTATACACAACATTCTTTGCATTTCAAATGTAGGTCTTCTTTTGCCTGTTTTAATTAGCTCTGCTACTTTTTGATCGTTTTGTTCGATCAAATCTTCTGCCTGTTCTATAGATATGTTTTGATCTTCATTGCTAGCAATTGCTGCAATTCTTTCGGCTTTAACTTCAATTTTGGCAAACTCTTCTTTACTCATATTTTCTGCAACATTATTCTTTAAGTATGTGCTGAATATTTCATACTCTACCCTAGCTCTCTTGGCTGTTTTAACAATATAACTTGCTGTTACATAATTATTGCTTTGCTCTATACATAGATCATTACGAGCTTTCATTATAAAATATTCTTTTATCCGTCTTTCTTCATCATCAAGATATGGTTGTTTACTAAGCTCCATTTTAAATTTATAATTTGCTGCAAGTAGTGGATATCTTTTCTCTTCCTTAACTTCTTTCTTTATACTTGTTTGATTGTTGGTTTTTTTAGCTTCATTTTCTACAATCTCAATATTGTTTTGTTCATTATTTACAGAGACTTCTTTTTCTAATACATCAAGCAATCTTTGACGCATATTCTTATGAGAAATATCTGTACCATCTTTAAATTGCTGTTCTAATCTCTGATGGGTAATACCTTTTTCTATCAAAACAGCGTCTTGAATAAGGTTGTTAATACATTCATTGGGGTTAGATATATTCTTACTATTTAGAATATCGTTAATATCTGCCTTCTTTTTACCTTCTAAAGGTGGTGGAAGTGCTAAATATACATCACTACCTTGGTAAGATATTTCATTAACTACTTT
>JABSQI010000245.1 GCA_013215905.1 Legionellales bacterium
GTGAAACTATCGTTTTATCTGAGGTGTGTTTCTTCTGCTCATCTTCCATTAGAGACGAATTCATCTACTCTATCTTTTCGTCGTGTTCCGTTTGAATCTTCAATTTATTCTGTTCTTTGATGAAAGAATTTATTTTATCTAGTAATAAATAAGGAGAAAGTTGTGTCTCTATTAGGATTGCACAATTTATAAAGTCGGGTTGTTTAACTCCTCCATGGGGCTTGCTACGGTATAATTTAGATTTAGAAATTATCTTGATTCTTTCCTCTTTAGCAATTCTCGTAATAGCAATTTTAATTTGTTGAAGAGGATTATCCAAATTACTACCTAGCCCTAGGATGCATTTTGTAGATATATATTCTTCATTTTCGTAGTTCATTCATCATTTCCAATTGAGTTTGCTCATTTACAGCTTGGAATTTGGACCACCAATCTGCAAGACCTTGTTCAATCTCTCCAGATTTAGCTCGTATTAATAAAAAATCATATGCTGCTCTGAATCTTGGGTGATGAAGTAAAGATAATGGTGATTTACCTCGGCGTTTCTCAAGCCTATATTGTAATACGAATATCTCTTTTATTGCTCTTATAAATCTTTTTGAAATAGATACGGTTTCTATTTGTTGGGTAATTATATTTCGGGTTGCCAGATCTGTTTTTTTAGCAGTGGACATTTTTTGGGCATTATAACTCTTAATCTTATCTTGAAGTGCTGGCCAAAGCATAGCAACGAATAAGAAAGCTGGTGTTACTGGTGTGTTATGTTTAATCCTCTCATCAGTACTTCTAAAAGTGTATAATAAGATTCTTTCATGTGTAGAATTATTTTTGATAGTTTTGTATGTTAATGGAAATAATATTTTAAAAAAACCATAAGTATTTAGTAATACATATACTCTCTCTGCACAACCACAATGAAATAATTTTATTACTTCATCAAATAATCTAACTGTAGATACATGAGAGATTAATGCTTTATTAGTATGAATTCCTTCTGATGTTTTTCTTTCAATTGAAAATTCTAGTTTAGCAGAAAACCTAATTGCTCTAATCATTCTAACAGGATCTTCCCTGTATCTTACATCTGGATCACCAATTATTCTTAATAGTTTTTTTTGGATATCAGCAAATCCTCCTGTAAAATCTATCAAGTCATTTTTTACTGCATCATAATACAGAGAATTAATGCTAAAGTCCCTTCTCCAAGCATCTTCCTGAATATTTCCGTAAATATTATCACGCACAATCATTCCGTGTGTGTTTTTTTTATGATGTTTCCCTGATTGTTGCTTTTCACTTCTAAAGGTTGCTACTTCAATGATTGATCTATTAAATAGCAAATGTGCAAGCCTGAATCTTTTTCCTATTAACCTACAATTTCTGAATAATTTATATATTTGTTCTGGGATAGCATCAGTTGCAATGTCAATATCCTTTGGAGAGATACGCAGAAGTAGATCACGAACACTGCCGCCAACAAGGTATGCTTGATATTTTGCTCTATGAAATTTTTTTAAGGTATTAATAGCGTTTTGGGGGATGTCATCTGTTAGAATCTGATAATTTTGTTTATTGATAATAGGTAAGTTAATATTTGTAGGTTTTTTTTTACTAATAATTTTTTTTAGCAGTTTTTTAATTGGCATAAATATTTATATTAAATTATATATGGTTTTGAAAAATTGTATATATTATTGTCTGTAAATGCAATATATGTAATGGTATTATAAAAATTATTGTATTCCATTAGCATAATGCATTGCTTAGTCTAAAATTATTTAATGAGATTTTATAAAATTTCTATTTAATAATATAGTTTTATCACTATGTATGACCTTAAAAATTCATTTCAATGGTTAAATGATCAAAAACAAACCATGCTGGAACTATTGTTGAAGCTTGCTAAACAGAATTCTGGTACTAAAAATACTCGTGGTGTAGAACAAGTCGCAAAAATTGTCAAAGATGAATTACTAGCTTTAGGTAGTGACATAATTACCAGAACACTTCCTGGATATGTTGATGTCAATCTACAAGGAATTGAAGAGAATATTGGGGTATATGATTTTATTAGTGCTACTAAGAGAGCCAAAGCAGATAGGAAATTACTATTAGGAGGACACTTAGATACAGTATATGAAAAGAATCTAACAGAAGTGAAAAAAAGCGGGGAGTATTTAATAGGTCCGGGTGTTGCTGATATGAAAGGGGGCATTGTAGTTATGCTATTCGCTTTGCAAGCATATGAAAGATTGGATACTGATAATAAAATTGGTTGGGAAGTATTTTTAAGTTGTGATGAAGAAACAGGTTCTCTTGCTTCAGCAAATGAGCTTGCTAAATTATCCAAGAAATATAAGCTAGGTTTTATTTTTGAACCGTCTGTTAATTTGCATGGAGATATTTCAGGTAATAGGATGGGGAGCGGCAAATTTAGTATTATTGTGAGAGGAAAATCAGCTCATGTTGGTAGAGACTTCACAAAAGGAAAAAATGCTATTGTATATCTTGCCGCTATTATTCAAGAAATTCATCGATGGAACACAAAAAGAAAAGATATAATTATTAACATTGGTAAAATTTCAGGTGGTGATGTTGTTAATAAAATCCCGGATTTTGCCATAACTAAAATTGATGTGCGAGTATCAAGTTCTGAAGCTGCCGACTGGTTTAGTAATAAATGTAGTACATTCGTTGAGAGTCTTGATGGATCTGATGGATACCAAGTAAAAATAGTTGGGAAATTTACAAGACCAGCAAAAATACTAACAGATGATGCTAAAAGGGTGCTTGCCAGATTGCAACAGGTTGCAAAATCAATAAATCAAGATATTAATATACTTGATACGGGTGGATGTTGTGACGGGAATAATTTAGCAGAGCATGGCTGTGTAGCTATAGACACATTAGGAGTAGTAGGTGAAAATATTCATAGTCCTAAAGAAAGAATGCTAATAGAAAGTTTAGTCTATCGTAGCCAGCTAACACTTTCACTAATGTTAGATTATCAGCACGGAAATCTATTGTAATGAATAATTATATATTTAGAGCAATAGAAATAAAAGATCTAGACAATGTACTTAAATTAATTGAGCATAATAGTGGTGGGATGACATCATTAATACCGTCCCAAGAATATCTTGAACTACAAATTAATAATTCCATTGAGTCATTTAATAAGAAATCAGACTATCTTAAAAATGAGAAATATTTTTTTGTTATGGAGAATATTAGATCAAAAGAAATTGTTGGGATATCTGGGTTAAAAGCAGTTGTCGGGGTCGATTATCCTTTTTATAGTTATAAAATTAATA
>JABSQI010000246.1 GCA_013215905.1 Legionellales bacterium
GAAATTATCAATATTTTTACAAATAATTATTTCATGGTAAAAAATAGCAATTTATTGTGGGTAATACTAAATATTGAGCTGTTAAAATTAGATAATCCAGGATAAAAAATTGTTTTTAAACTATATTTTCTTTATTATTAGGAAAAATATATTTATGTATAAAAAAATTCTACTAACCATAATTATTCTCATTTTAATATGTTTGTTTTTTATATATGACTTATCAGATTATCTAAGTTTTACTTATTTAAAGGGTAGACACCTAGAATTCAGTGATTATTATTTAGACAATCCTATTTTTATTATAGGAGTGTTTTTTTCTATTTACGTTCTAATCTCCAGTTTATCTCTTCCTGGAGCTGCTGTTTTGACAGTCCTTGCCGGTACAATATTTGATTTAATTACTGGTGTTATTATAGTATCGTTTGCCAGTACTATAGGCGCAACTATAGCATTTTTAATTGCAAAGTATATTTTACATGACTATATGCAGAAGAAGTATAGTCATAAGCTTGCAAATATAAATGAAGGAATTAAAAAAGAAGGTAGTTATTATTTGTTTGCCTTGAGATTAGTACCAATTATGCCTTTTTTTATAATAAATATTTTGATGGGGTTAACTCCTATTAAGGTAAGAACGTTCTTTCTAATTAGTCAAATTGGAATGTTACCTGGAACAATATTATATGTTTTTGTGGGTACTACTATAGCTGATATTACTACAGTCAATGATATATTATCTTGGCAAATAATTTTGGCTTTTTCTTTGTTAGGATTATTTCCTGTGATAACCAAAAGAGTCTTAAGTTGGTTTAAATCATATCTTAAATTAAGAAAATATATAAAACCGAAAAAATTTGATTATAACATTATTGTAATTGGCGGAGGTTCTGCAGGATTAGTAGCTGCTTATATGGGAAGTCAGTTGAAAGCTAAAATTGCTTTGATAGAAAAAAATAAAATGGGGGGGGATTGTCTTAATACAGGTTGTGTGCCTAGCAAAGCGCTAATTAAAACCGCAAAGGTAATAAATTATCGGAATTCATATAAAAAATATGGTTTGAATTTTATAAAAATAGATACAAATTTCAAAACTATAATGCGAAGAATCCACAATGTTATTAAGAAAATTGAACCTCATGACTCTATAGAAAGATATAGTAATTTGGGAGTTGATTGTATCCAAGGAAATGCTGAAATAGTAGATCCATATCGTGTGTCAATAAATAACATGATTCTTACTACAAGAAAGATAATAATAGCAACAGGCGCAAGTCCTATAGTTCCTCCAATTAAAGGGTTAGAACAAATTAAATATTTAACTAGTGATAATATATGGGAACTAGAAAACAAACCTACTAAGCTGGTGATTTTAGGGGGTGGGCCTATAGGTATAGAGCTTGCGCAAGCTTTTGGTAGATTAGGTATAGAAATTATAATTATTGAAATGCAAAATAAAATATTACTCAGGGAAGATGAAGAAGTATCTGAACATATTTTAGGAGTATTACAACAAGAAGGTATTAGAGTTAAAACAGGCTTTATGGCCAAAGAAGTAATTCAGAATAATGGAAAAAATTATCTTATTTGTTCTGCTGAAGATAGAGAAATACAAATAGAATTTGATCAGATCTTAATTGCACTAGGAAGGAAAGCGAATATTCAAAATTTTGGTTTAGAAAAGCTTGGAATAGCATTAACTGAATTTAATACTATTAAAGCTAATGAATTACTACAAACAAATTATTCCAATATCTATGTTTGTGGAGATGTTACAGGACCATACCAATTTACTCATACAGCTGGTTATCAAGGAATGCTATGTAGTTTAAACGCACTTTTTAGTTGGATCAAGAAATTTAAAGTTGATTATAGGGTTATTCCCTGGACAACTTTTACTGATCCAGAAATTGCTAGAGTTGGAATAAATGAGCAGGAAGCTAAACAAAAGAAAATTAGCTATGATGTAACAATATATCAATTAGATGAACTTGATAGAGCTATTGTTGATAGTATTGATTCTGGATTTGTTAAAGTAATTACTCAAAAAGACACAGATCGTATTCTTGGAGTAACTATAGTTGGGGAAAGAGCTGGCGAACAAATAGCTGAATTTGTTCTAGCAATGCAACACAATCTAGGTTTAAACAAAATACTTCAAACTATTCATGTTTATCCAACAATGAACGAAGCTAATAGAGCAGTCGCTGGAAACTGGAAAAAAAATAGAACAAATCCCAAAATTTTAGATTTTCTTGAGAAATTATTTACTTGGTCAAGAGGTTAATCCTAAGTTATATTTCAAAATAATAATAGTATACATAGATATATGAGAGGGGCGATAGTATTTGTTATAATTCTACAATTAATAGTGTATTCAATGTGTTAACTAAGAATTGTTCGTAGAAAATTATATCTATTTTGATTTTAATATTTACCTAAATTAAATTTTCAAGACCATATACTAAATTATTTAGTTTACCGACCTCTTTGCAAGCAAATATTATTCCAGGCATAAAACACTCTCTGCTAATAGTATCATGCTTAATTGTTAAGGTTTCTCCATTATTACCAAAAATTACTTGCTGATGGGCTAATAGGCCAGGCAGTCTAATAGAATGGATAGGGATGTCTTTTTGTGTTTTAGCTATCTGTTTGTTCGTGCTAGATGATACTTCACAGATAATATTAGCTGTTTGAATGGCTGTGGCGGATGGTTTATCTAATTTATGATCATGGTGCATTTCAATGATTTCTGACTTACTAAATGTCTTCGCTAGTAGTTTTGAACATTTAATCATTAGAACTGCTCCTAGAGAAAAATTAGGCGCAATAATTCCACCTAGTTTTTTTTGCTCACATAATTTTTGTAATTGTCCTATTTGTTGTACCGTTAAACCAGATGTTCCTATGATTGGATTAATACCTGCTTGAATGATAGTATTAGTATTAGCAAAAACAGAATTAGGAGTTGTTAAGTCAACGACAATGTCAGGTAACTCTGTATGTAAAGATTTTTTTAGTTCTTCGGTAGAATTACTTTCACCAAATAGAATTAGATCATTAGTATTCTGTATTGTTTTACATAATAGAGAGCCCATTTTACCTTTAGCACCATTAACTAAAATCTTTATACTCATAAATTGTTACCCTTAAAAATAAAAATCAATGTATATTATTGAATAAACAAAGTGTCTCTAATTACCTAGATTCTAAGTTTGTATATTTATCATATTATTAATTTCCATTTATTAAAGTAGGAAATTATATAAATGTTTTTAGAATA
>JABSQI010000247.1 GCA_013215905.1 Legionellales bacterium
TTTTATCGCTGCCGCTACAGGTTTAGAATTAATTAAATCTTGTGGCATTAAATTCTCAGAATCAGCCAAACTTATTTTTTCTTTTACTGCTCGCTCAATTCTAACTAAACCAACTCTAAACTGGTTTTCTGTCATTTCTCCAACAGATCTTACTCTACGATTTCCTAAATGGTCAATATCATCAACATGACCTCTACCATCTC
This sequence comes from Legionellales bacterium, assembly GCA_013215905.1. The sequence goes on from JABSQI010000247.1 coordinate 204, forward strand.
TAACATCAATTAATGTTTTAATAACTGCAACAATATCCTCTTTCGACAAAATACCAGGACCTTCAATCTCGCTTCTGCCAATTCTTTTATTAAACTTCATTCTACCTACTGCAGATAAATCATATCTTTCATCAACAAAGAAAAGATTATTAAATAAACTTTCAGCTGAATCATGAGTAGGCGGTTCTCCAGGACGCATCATACGATAAATTTCTACCAAAGAATCAATGGTACTCTCTGTTGGATCGATATCTAATGTACTTGAAATATATCTTCCTCTATCAAGTTCATTGATAAATAAAGTAGAAAATCCAGCAATATTAGCCTCAAAAAATTTAGCTATAACATCACTTGTTATTTCTGTATTTGCATTTATTAAAATTTCTCCAGTTTCTTGATCTACTATATTTTTAGATAGAATTTTCCCTAATAAATAATCTTCATCAACAGTAAGAGTATTTAAACCAACTTTTTCCATTTTAGAAACATGTCTAGCAGTTATTCTTCTACCTGCTTCAACTAATACATCTTCGCCAACTATAATGTCAAAAGAAGCAATCTCCCCCTTTAACCTTTCAGGAACTAACTCAAGATTAATATTATTTCCCTCTATATAGAATGTATTATGCTCGAAAAAGATATCTAAAATATCTTCCACATCATACCCTAACGCTTTCAACAAAATAGTTAATGGTAATTTACGCTTTCTATCGATACGAGCGAATAAATTATCTTTTGGATCAAACTCAAAATCTAACCAAGAACCTCTATAAGGTATTATTCTAGCGGAATACAATAATTTGCCAGATGAGTGTGTTTTACCTTTATCATGTTCAAAAAACACCCCTGGAGAACGGTGCAACTGAGATACTACTACTCTTTCAGTACCATTAATAATAAAAGAGCCAACGTCAGTCATTAAAGGCATTTCTCCCATATAGACTTCTTGCTCTTTAATATCTTTAATAGTTTTAGATTCCTTACTAGACTCTTTATCAAATATCGTTAATCTTATCTTGACACGCAGTGGAGCAGCATAAGTTGCTCCTCTCATTTTACATTCTTTAACATCAAATTGTGGTTCTCCTAGAGTATAACCAACATACTCTAGGAGGGAATAACCCGAATAACTTTCAATAGGAAAAACACTTTTAAGAGAAGCATGCAACCCTTGTTCAATACGCTTATCACTTTCAACATCGGCTTGTAAAAAATCCTTATAGGAATCTATTTGCATGCCTAGAAGCAAAGGAATGTCCATCACCTTCGGAAGTTTTCCGAAATTCTTTCTAAACCTTTTTTTCTCAGTATAAGAATACTTTTTTAATACATTGGAAGTTGCCATCAAATTACCCCAAAAAATAGTTAAAGTCTAACCTATCAAATATTCAGAAACACTGAACATAAATGAAATCAGTCAATTTACTTAATTTCAACTTTTGCTCCAGCATCCTCTAATTGTTTCTTAATATCTTCAGCCTCATTTTTAGGAATACCTTCTTTAACAGCAGTAGGTGCCCCTTCAACTAAATCTTTTGCTTCTTTTAATCCAAGACCAGTAATACCACGTACAGCTTTAATTACTGCAACTTTATTACCACCCATATCTTGCAACATTACATCAAATTCAGTTTTTTCTTCAGCAGCCGCTGCATCACCAGGCCCAGCAACCATTACAGGTGCGGCCGCAGCTGCAGTAACGCCAAATTTTTCTTCCATCTCTTCTATGAGCTTAACCACATCCATAACGCTCATATTTGCTATAGATTCTAATATTTCTTCTCTTGTAACAGCCATTTTAAATTGCTCCTAGGTTATTGTTTCTGATCACGAACAGCCATAAGTGTTCGCACTAATTTTAAATTAGGTGCTGCCAGCGTTCTGACAAATTTCTCTACAGGAGCCTTTAATAATCTCATTAAAGTCCCAAGAGCTTCTTCATAAGTAGGTAATTTAGCAATAACATCTATATCTTTAGCGCTAAGCAATTCACCATTAATAGATAATGCCTTAACTTTAAGATCTTCATGCCCTTTAGCAAAATCTTTAACTACACGAGCAGCTGAACTAGGTTCGTCTATAGAAAAAGCTAAAAACAAAGGCCCTGTTAACTCATCTATCACACATTCAAATGAAGTACCTTTTAAAGCTCTTCGCGCTAAAGTATTTCTAACCACTCTTAGATCTACCCCAGCTGTTCGAGCATTTTTTCTTAGCTCAGTCATTTCTGACACTGTTAAACAACTATACTCAGCAGCAACAAGAGAAATCGCTTTATTTGCAACTTCAGCTACATTTGCTACAACCACTTTTTTATCTGCTAATGAAAGAGTCATTTATTTTCTCACTTACCCATTTACACCATTTTTTTTCATTACAAAATATTATTTTGTAACATAGATAGCTAATTTTAGCTATCTCTAGTCTGCGTAGGCAGGAACAAATACCTTTTTAAGTCCTAAAAGGACACCCACGGTCTACGACAGTCTCTAGACATCAACATGTCTAGGAGCTGCTGTAAATCATTTTTCAACTGAAGCTGCATCAACTACAATCCCAGGACCCATTGTAGTTGTTAAAGTCATCTTTTTATTATAAGTTCCCTTAGCTGATGACGGCTTTGCTTTTACTAAAGCAGCTAACAGTGCATTCAAATTCTCTCTAAGATTATCTATCGTAAATTTAACTTTACCTATAGTACAATGAATTATACCGCCTTTATCTGCCCTAAATTGCACTTGACCAGATTTAGCATTCATTACCGCAGTCTTAACGTCTGGGGTCACTGTCCCAACTTTTGGGTTTGGCATTAATCCACGAGGACCTAAAATTTGCCCCAACTGCCCAACTAAGCGCATAGAGTCAGGAGTAGCTATAAGTATATCAAAATTTATATCGCCTTTTTTAATAGACTCAGCAAGATCTTCAAATCCAACTATATCAGCACCTGCATCTTTCGCCTCTTGTATTTTATCCCCCTGCGCAAATACAGCAACTTTCGTATCTTTTCCAGTACCATGAGGTAATACTATAGAACCTCTG
>JABSQI010000248.1 GCA_013215905.1 Legionellales bacterium
AACGGAGGATGTGCCCATGCAATATCAAAAAACTATGATTGTCAAGTAACAGCTGTTGATATAAGTAGTCACGATATGTGGGAAAAAAGACGCAATAGTAATCTAGAGTTTGACGAAATGGATCTTGGGAAATATTCAATAGTTCATCTTGGTATATTTGATATTATCTTCAGTATGTTGTTATTTGAACATGTAGAACATCCATACGCTATTCTAAAAGCAATACGTAAATTAATTAAAAATACGGGAAAATTTTACTTAAGAACTAATCTTCATCGTAGCTCAATAGCATCACATCTGAATCATTATGTATATTTCCCTTGGTGTCACTTACTCTTTAGTGACGAAGTCATTAAACAATATTTCATTTCAAAAGGGTTATCCCCCCGTGTCCCAACTTGGGTTAATACTCTTACAGTATCGCACTATTTATTTTATTTTAACAAATTAGGATTTAAAGTTGATGATATAAAATACAGTAAAATGCATATAGATAAGATATTTTACGAAGCTTTCAAAGATAAGCTTAGCAAATATCCGCGGTTTGACCTAGAAACAAATTTTTTTGATGCCGTATTATCGTTGTAACTGTTCAGAGGTCAACGAGTAGATTTATATTAAGTTGCTCTTGAAAAGTAAGGACAAGGATTTCTAAAGAGTTTTTATTATTTTTATTTCCAGTATATACGGCAGATTTTATAGTAAAGAATTTATTTGAGCAGGTTCTACAGACAAGACTAAAACATTATAAAAACCCTGATTCAATTTTTACAGTTTAAAGTTCTAAACCCACCAGACATTTTAAGACGTACTTTTCCCATCCTAATATCTCTCTCAGCAACATTATTGGTAAATGGCACAATAATGTCGTGTAATAATAGTAATATATTATCACGATACTCGGTTAATCTTTTGAGTAGTTTCTTTGAGTTATTAGTCCCTCGTATAGCCTGATTTCTAAGACCAGCGGTTATTATCTTAGAATATTTTTTCTCAAGCTTTTCTATCTCAATGGCTAGAGAGTCATTGGGTGATTGTAAGGCAATATAGGAGCGAGTTCATATATAAGACGATAATATGGTTCCTCCAACTTTAAAATGCTGCTTCTTAACGAGCCAAAATGATACAATGATCATTTTAAAAAAGTTGTAATTAAAATATCCTCTAATTGGGATTATAGATTTGGGCAATTGAAATCATAAAAAACCAATGGCGATTGTAATGTTCCTGCTGTATATCCAGGAACAAAGATCTTGGGGTGTGGGTTTGTGTTCAAAAGGTTGAACACTTAGTTGCTACGTAGTGGTCTTTAATGGGTTTTGCAGTTTTTTGCTATATTAATAAGAGAGTTAAGTTATTTGGTGCAATGATTTTGTTTAGTAGCTTATAATATTGTTATTCAAATGGTCGATAGTGGATTTTTATTGCTAAATACACATGAATTAGATGTAGAAAAAAATAGAACAATATGCTGAGGAAGCACATAAATATAAAATTGATTTGGAGTAACCTAGAAGTTACAAAGGACAAAAGTATAGAGGCAAAGCTGAACCTCTGTAATTACTTAGGGTATAAGTTATACAATATGAAAATTTAATACAGGTCATTAACTAAACATTTGAAATACTGAGATTATTCTGTTACAAATATATTTCTATAAAAATCTACATGCAGGTTTATTGCATGAAAAAGGTATTTTTAATTTTATTACTCTTTATTGGAACTGTTAACGCAGAGCATAGTACAATTTTTGATGTCGTGGGAGATTGTCAAAATCTATCAAGATCTGGTTATTTTGTAGCAGGAATGGGAAAAATAATAACATTTAATTATCCATGCCTTTATCAGGACTGTAAAGCATTAGTTAATAATAATGATAAGTTGTGTACTACTAAAGATTGTAAGGCATTAGTACACAAAAATTCTAGTATGTGTGAATCCGATATGTGTAGAGCGGTACTTGATTTGGATACCAGATTATGTGGCAATAACACTAACTGCAAGGCTTTAGTTACAGCGACCCCTGGTATGTGTAAGTTGCAAGTTGGTTGTTGCAAAAAACAATGTGCTTGCTGCTTAAATTTAGATGGAAGTTGTAACAGAAGCAGATGTTGCAAAATTGGTTGTTGTTTGACTTCATGTTGTTGTGGTATTGGGGCATTATCACTGTTTCCCCTTTGGCCAAGTATAGGAAAATTTGTTAGCAGTCTTTTTTAATTACCTTGTAAAAGAGCTTGTTGTCGTAACTGTGTAAATGGAAATTAAATAGAATAGTTTAAATCTTTAATGCTATAGATACTCTGTTTTTTAGGCCTATATCAATTTAGTAGTGTAATCTTATCTGTGTAAATACAGTTAAGATGGCACTTTCAAAAAATTATAAAAAATCGTTTTTAATTCTGAAATACTTAATCTTTATTTTTAGACTAGTTTTTAGACACCTCAAAAATATTCATTTTTTGAATATTGATCTTTTTAAATAGTCCTGCAAAACTAATTACAGGACTTTTTTAAAAAAATTATTATCCGCCTACGCAAGGCTCTTTAGAAGACATAACATTCACACCACTATCTACAATCATATCTGTGCCTTTACAAAAAGCCAATGCTGGCAAACTTAAAAGTATTGTTAGTACTATATATATCTTTTTCATAATTATCTCCTATTCTAAATAAATTACTAGAAAATGTTATTCAAACATTATACCTTTATTCATTTTATACTGTTAAATATAAATATTTACATGCTTCATAATTATACATTCAAATTAATATTTATAACATTAATATTATATTCGCTATGCAAATATTTTAAATAATTTATAACAATTTAAAGAATGGAATTTGATGATTATTTTTTCTGCAATAAATATACTAATTTTCTTGTGCAATAAAAATTATCTTTAAATACATATATTATCAATATAAATACAGAATATTAGTATTATGCAGAAAAATCATTTAATATTGTATTTTTAATTCAATTGCATCTATGTTTT
>JABSQI010000249.1 GCA_013215905.1 Legionellales bacterium
CGCAGAAATGGCGTGAAGTTTTATTAGAGTCCGCGGCTGAAGCATCTGAAGAGTTAATGGAAAAATATCTTGAAAATGGAGATTTAGCTGAAGAAGAAATTCATAAAGGCATACGGCTCCAAACTATTGCTAATGAAATAGTTCCCATGATGTGTGGTACTGCATTTAAGAATAAAGGTGTCCAGTCAATGCTAGATGCCGTAATACATTACCTGCCTTCTCCTGTTGATGTGCCAGACATTAAAGGTTTTAAAGATGATGCTGATGAAACTGAAACAACTCGTCCCTCTTCTGATCAAGCGCCTTTTTCTGCTTTAGGATTTAAAATTGCAACAGATCCCTATGTTGGAACATTGACATATTTTAGGGTTTACTCAGGAGTAGTAAATGCTGGTGATACAGTTTTTAATCCTGTTAAAGGGAAAAAAGAGCGTATTGGTAGAATTTTGCAAATGCATTCTAATTCACGTGAGGAAATAAAAGAGGTTTGTGCTGGTGATATAGCTGCTGCTGTTGGTCTAAAAAGTGTTACAACTGGAGACACTTTGTGTGATCAAAATGATGTGATAGTACTTGAGAGTATGAATATACCTGATCCGGTAATTCATATTGCTGTTGAGCCAAAAACCAAAGGCGATCAGGAAAAAATGGGTATAGCTCTTGGTAAGCTTGCTCAAGAAGATCCATCTTTTAAAGTAAAAACAGATGAAGAATCTGGACAAACTATTATTTCTGGTATGGGTGAGTTACATCTGGAAATTATTGTTGATAGAATGAAGCGTGAATTTAGTGTTGAAGCGAATATTGGTAAACCACAGGTTGCTTATAGAGAAACAATTAAATCTTTCGTAGAAGAAGAAGGAAAATTTGTTAGACAATCTGGTGGACGAGGTCAATACGGACATGTTTGGTTAAAAATAGAACCTCTTGAGCAAGGTGGTGGATTTGAATTTGTCAATAACATAGTTGGTGGAGTTATTCCTCGGGAATATATCCCTGCTGTGCAAAAAGGTATTGAAGAACAAATGACAAACGGTGTAATAGCTGGTTATCCTGTAGTTGATGTAAAAGTATCTTTGTTCGACGGTTCTTACCATGATGTAGATTCTAGTGAGATGGCTTTTAAAATAGCTGGTTCTATGTGTTTTAAATCTGGTGCTGCAAAAGCTACTCCTGTTATTTTAGAGCCTATTATGAAAGTGGAAGTTATTACCCCTGAAGAATATATGGGGGATGTAGTTGGTGATTTGAATAGAAGAAGAGGTATTATTCAAGGTATGGATGATTCTCATATGGGCAAAACTATTCTTGCTGAAGTTCCTTTAGCGGAAATGTTTGGGTATGCAACAGATGTACGTTCTGCTACCCAAGGTCGTGCTACATATAGTATGGAATTTGAAAAATATAATGAGGTTCCTGCAAGTATTGCAGAAGAAATAATAAAGCAAAAAACAAAATAATTAAGAGGATAATGCAATATGTCTAAAGAAAAATTTGAACGCACCAAACCCCATGTTAATGTAGGTACAATAGGCCATGTTGATCATGGAAAGACTACATTGACGGCAGCAATAACAACAACAATGTCAAAGAAGTTTGGTGGTGAAGCGCGTGCATATGATCAAATAGATAATGCTCCAGAAGAAAGAGAAAGAGGGATCACCATAGCGACAGCACATGTTGAGTATGAATCAGATAATCGTCACTATGCACATGTAGATTGCCCAGGTCACGCCGACTATGTAAAAAATATGATAACAGGTGCAGCTCAGATGGATGGAGCTATATTAGTAGTTTCAGCAGCAGATGGGCCAATGCCACAAACACGAGAACATATATTGTTAGCTCGTCAGGTAGGAGTTCCAAACATAGTAGTTTATTTAAATAAGGCAGATCAAGTTGATGATCCGGAGCTATTAGAGTTAGTAGAAATGGAAGTTAGAGAATTATTAACAAGCTATGAATTTCCTGGAGATGATATCCCAATAGTAGTGGGTTCAGCGTTGAAAGCGTTAGAAGGAGATGAAAGCGATACAGGGATTAAATCGATAGAAAAATTAATTAGTGTAATGGATGAATATTTTCCAGAGCCAGAAAGAGATATAGATAAGCCATTCTTGTTACCGATAGAAGATGTATTTTCAATATCAGGTAGAGGTACTGTAGTAACAGGTAGAGTTGAGAGAGGGATAATCAAAGTAGGAGAGGAAATAGAGATAGTAGGTATCAAAGAGACAACTAAGACGACCTGTACAGGTGTAGAGATGTTTAGGAAGTTGTTAGATGAAGGCCGAGCAGGAGACAATGTAGGAGTATTATTAAGAGGAACGAAAAGAGAAGAGGTTGAACGCGGTCAGGTATTAGCACATGTAGGTACAATTACTCCTCATACTCGTTTTGAAGCAGAGGTATATGTTTTATCTAAGGATGAGGGAGGCAGACATACCCCATTTTTTAATGGTTATAGACCCCAATTTTATTTTAGGACAACAGATGTAACGGCATCAGTTGAGTTACCGGAAGGTGTTGAGATGGTGATGCCTGGAGATAATGTTAAGATGTCAGTTACCTTATTGAGTCCTATAGCGATGGATGAAGGTTTACGTTTTGCTATTCGTGAGGGTGGTAGGACTGTTGGGGCTGGTGTTGTTACCAAAATTATTGAGTGATAGAAGGTCAGTAGCTCAATTGGCAGAGCAGCGGTCTCCAAAACCGCAGGTTGGGGGTTCGAGTCCCTCCTGGCCTGCCAGTACAGTATGGTATATGTGTAATGAGTAATATAAAATGGTTAGCTATAGGGATATTGTTTATTTTAGGGGGAGTTGGGCAATATATTTATTCTGAACTACCTAATTCACAAATAGCTTTAGGCTGGGTGGTTTTGGTATTAGTGTCAGCTGTTATTGCAGGAACTACTCCTCAGGGCCAAGTATTTATTGATTTTGTTAGAGATGCTAACATCGAATTAAGAAAAGTGGTTTGGCCTAGTAAACAAGAAACTTTGCAAACAAGTTTGGTTGTTTTAGGTGTTGTGCTATTAATGGGATTTATATTATGGCTTATGGATTCAGCGCTATTGCATGTTGTGGGTGTTATAACGGGGCAAAAAGGTTAGTATCAAATGTCAGAACAAGAAAATTCATCAAAACGATGGTATGTAGTTCATGCTTATTCAGGCTATGAAGCCTTTGTAATGAGAGAATTGCAAAGCAGAATTAAAAGAGAAGCGTTAGAATC
>JABSQI010000025.1 GCA_013215905.1 Legionellales bacterium
ATTTTAACTTTGCATTAGTTCTAATATTTTTTCTACTCTATCTTTTTCGTATCTTAAAGCTTTAATTTCTTCTTTACTTAATCCAAATCTTTGTAAAGTTTTTATTTGATCTGCTTTTTTCTTTTTTCTAATAGAATCAAATTTCTTTTGTAACTTAGGATTATTAGAAGTTTTAGATTCTTTTAAAGTATATTTTTTAGGCTTTTCACCTTTTACCCAGTACTCTAGTACTCCTGTCCATTTTTCTAACGCATAATAATCTTTTCCTAATTCTCCTTTTGGTTGTTCTTTAGAATCTGACTTAACAAATCCTTGAGCTTTAATTCTATCTCTATCTTTTATATATTGATTTTTAGCTTTCTCTCTATTCTTTGTTTCAGTTTCTAAAGTACTTTGTAATCCCCAATATGGAAGTCCTACGTCCCAAGTACTCCACCCTAAAATCAAAGCTACTTTTTGCCATGTACGAGTCTCTTCATCCATTGCAGCTCTTAAGTTCATTGCTTTTCTCATTACTCTATCTAAAGGAACATTTGTTCCCGCTGCTATAAGTTGACTTACTGCTAAATATGCTGGATTATCTAAACTCCAACCACGAGATTTTACCTCTTCCATATTCCAACTAAATGTTCTCAATCCTGTACGCATTTTACGTACCTTATTATCTAAAACTGGAGAGAAACCAAATGCCTCCCAAACTGCTTCTTCATATTCAGGAGTTTTCTGCTCACCTTGATAATTTAATTCTCGTAATATATTTTTAACAGTAGAAATTACAGCTCCTCCATATCCTAATCCAAATAACAATGAATCTAACATTCCATTAATTATTTCTACTGTTTTCTGTTTACCTTCTTTTTTTCGTTCGTCTTCATCATCATTAAATAATAACGCAAACAATGTTTGTTGTAAACTATGGAAGATAACATTTTGAACTAGAGTGTAATATAATACTTGAGAAAGATTACTCATATCACTTTCTCTTTGTGTTAATCCAGGAATTCTTCTTCTATTGTAGAAATTTTGAATCGCCTTCTTAGATTTCCTATTATATTGCATCGTAATATTTTGAAATGATAGTATTATACGACCACCCCAACTTGCTTGTTGACCAGATATTTTACTTGGATTACTAGACTGCTGACTTTCTTCAGCTATAGCATAGAAATCTTGAAATGCTTTTGTTTCAGCTTCTGCTTCAGTATATAGTTCTCCAGTATCAGGATTAACTCTTTTTTGTAAAGCAGCTTTTCTATTCATAAAAAATGCCGCACCACCTGTTGCTATAGCTAAAGTATCCATTATTCTAGTTATAACAAATCCTTTATTTAATAGATATGAAACCATACCGTTAAAACCTCCTGTTTTTGCAGCATCAGCAAGTTCAGCTTCATTAACATTAATTTTTAACCCATCACGTCTATTAACTAAGTAATCAGAGTTCATCAACTTTATAACAGTAGGTATCCAATCTTTACTTAACATAGCTTTACCAGCTGCAATTATATTGTTATCTCCCCAATTAATAAAATTAAGAGATGAAGTTAACTGTAGTAAACCAGATCTCATATTTAAGAACATGATAGCACCTACTGAAGCATTTAACCAATTTAAAACCATTTCCCATGGTCTACTTTGTCCAACTGGTCTATTACTTCCTGACTTCATTCTACCTAAAGTCTCTTCTAAAGCTTCTCTGAATTTACTTCCATACAAAGCTTCAATTTTATTTAGATTTTCTTCATCAAAAATAATATCTACATTAGTTTGCCATTCAGTAAGAAGTTCTTTTCTTAAAGATTTATCAATAGATCTTTCTATATCTGTTGCGATAGTACCAGCTTCCCAATTATTTTGAGGTGCTGGATATTCTTTTGTTCTATTTATTAATAAGATTTCATCAGCAAATACATTTAATTCTGAATCTTCTTCTACTGCTTTAACTAATTTAGCAGCATCAGCTTTAGATAAACCTGGAATTTCCATACCTTGTTTTGTCCAAATATAAACTCTAACTGCGTGTGATTTAGTAAAAGGTCCTACTCCAATTTCTTTAGACAAAGGATTAGAAAACTCTAATTTATTTGTTCTTCTCAATGAAGGAAACTTCTCTATCAACGCGTTAAAATCTCTAGCAGCTGCAACCTTAGCACTTAATATTTCTAACTCCGCTTTGTTATAAGGAATCATAAGATTTTCATGTATCCATTCTAGGTGTTGGCTTCCTTTTTCACCTCTTCCTGCAAAACTATACATTAATCCTAAGAAATCATCAGCAGAAGGTGTGATAGTCATAGTTCTTCTTACTGTCTTCCATAATCCTCTATCTTTTAACCTACCTTCTAATTGAGCTCTAGCTTTAGAATATCTTTTAAATTCTTCTTTACCAGTAGTATCCTCTAACATTTGATTAAACTCTTGACTCATTCTTTTACGTTTACTAGACTTAGCTACTTGTACATCAGATTTAACATCTATTTGATCTAATATATTTTTAACCGTTTGTACATTTGCTAAAGAATCATCGGCGAAATAAAAATCATTATATCCTTCAGCCGCTTTATCTAATATCCAATCTGCTTTTGCTTGAGGACTACCATCTTCTAATCCAGTTATATTTTCCAGTGGAATACTTAATCCTATTCCATCTAAAAATGTTTTAATAGCTGTAGCAGAGTTTTGAGGTCTAGCTGTTAAAATAAATATATCTTGACTACCAAATTTACCTTGGCGTTTTAAAGCAAGATCTGCTAATGGTCCTTTCTTAGCTCCTTTGACAGTTTCAAATTGAGAGAAATCAAATGTAGCTCCATTCTCTAATAATCGTTCTGCTTGTTGTGCAAATTGAGCTGCAGTAATTTCTGTTTGTGTTCCATCTGGGTTATTTACTATAACTTTTTCTTTTGTCTTTGCTATAGTATCATCAAAATCAAAAACACTTATTCCTTTTCTAGGTCCATCTCCTACAGCAATAGATTTAGTTCTTAATGAATTTTTACTCACCGTCATAACATCTTCTGCAGTCATATCAGCTTTTAAAATAGTAGGTGCTAAATTTTTAGCATTCCATTTTACTCTATCATTCTTAGCTATATTAACTGGAATTCCAGCTTTTAAATGTTCTTGAGCTTTTTCTAAACTAATTTCGCCTTTTACAACAGCCATTACTAATTCATTCTGATAGTGACGTAAAGAAGGATTTTGTGCTTGAGTAGCATTCAAACCTAATCCCATTTCTTGTTCTACCAAGATTTCTCCTTTAGTATTTACAATAGTGTTTAAATTGATTCCTGACGCTGCTAATCTAGCTAATCCTACAAATTTATCTAGTAATGTTGTACCTTCTAATAATTTCATAGCATATCCATTGCTATCTATTCTTTCATCATCTAGTTTAGACAATTGACTTTGATAATAATTCTGATCTATAGCATCTAAAACCTGAGCTGTTTGATTATTTTTAATACCCCAAAGAATAGTACCTCCTATAACTGATGCTGGAGGATTGTGCTCTTCTCTATATTTATGACCACTATTATAATTAGATCCTTTACCATACCTGAATCTTATAGACCTTCCTTTGAATGGAGCCGCTATTTTTAATAACCCATTAGTACCCTGATATGAGGCAGCTATAAAAGGAACTAAAGAATTTAAAGCTACTTTATATTGATTATGAGCTTTATCTAAAATTTTTACATAAAGCTTTAATGCTTCTTTATTAATTTCTTCTTGAGCTTTAACTTTAGTTTTCCAAGCTTCATTTATTTTCTGTTCTTCTGGCGGTAATTTTATTCTTGTAGGGTTAAGAGCTAATAATTTTTTATTATCTTTTAAATTATCATACTTTTTAGCCTCTTCTTTTAAAGCTTCATATGCTGGATCAGTCTTACCATAGTATGCTTTACCAGATTTAGGTAAAAACTTACCTCTATTTGGTCCATAATAATCTGCTGCGGGTGTACCTGCTTCAACCCAACTTCCATCTCTTAATTGATAATATACTTTACTACCTTTTGCTTTTTTATCTAGACGAATAAGTTTACCATCTTTTCCTAATTTTCCATAACCAAATTTTCTACCACCTATTGTAAGAGCTGACATTTCTATCACTGCTGAACCAATCTTACCTTTTTTAACAACCTCTAGATTTCGTGCATGAATTTTATCTAAATCTTTTGCTTTTATACCTTCTCTAGTATAATTAGGATCAAATATCTTTAATACAGCATGAAAATCTTTTGCTTGACTAATATTTAATAAATCTCTAGTTTCTTGATTTAAATTAATTTTGTCATAAACAGGTTTATTTCTTTGAGTAGATTTAGCTGTTATTTCATCTAACGATGTATCTTCTTTAGTTCTTTGATCTAGTGTTTGTTCTAAACCATCCATGAACTCTTCAGCTGTTAAAGGAGATTTTTTAAGCTCTAATACAGTTCTTAATCTATCCATAAAAGCCTTATCATTTCTAAGGGTTTGTAACCCCTCAGCCATCGTACCTTCGGTTAACATGCTGAATAAAGACTGTTGTCTTTTTTCTCCAGCTTTATAATACTCTTTTAGTTTTTCTTTATCTAAGTTAGTTATAGAATAAACATCAGGAGTAGAATAAGTTTTCTTACCGTCTTTAACTTTTATTTGTTTGGTTTTACCAATCTTTTTATAATCAATAAGTCCAGAGTCTACATTTCTTTGAAATCCTAATCTTCTTTTAAGTGTAGCAGAAGGTATAGTACCAATCAATCCCTCATCAATTATTTTATCTACAAAAGCATTGTATTCTGGGCTTCCCCATTTACCTATAGCTTTTCGTAGCAGCTGCATATATTCCTTATTTTTAGTAGCAGCTATAATGTTTTTTGCTGCTTTCTCTGGATCCACACTTCTTCCTATAGCCGAAATAATTTGCTTAGCTAAACCACTTACTCTTCCCTCTGTATCTACACCACCTATTATTTCCTTGGCTAAACCTTCAGTTATTTGTTTTCTTACTGACGGAATTGAAGAAGGATATTTTTTCTTTCTTCCTCTATCAGAATCTTTGGTTTCATCAAAGTCTTTGGTTTCGGTTGTTCCAGGACTAAAACCTTTTTCCTGTTGCATTTGATCTAAACTTTTACCTTTAGGTGCGAACATTTCAACTAGTCTTGGACCTATTCTTTTTGCTAAATTATCTGTATAGGTTGTAGCGGCACTTTTTGTTTCATCAAAGTTCTCCATAAAACTCCAAAGCTCTTTTCCAACTTCTTGTTTTAATTCTTTCATAACCTCTGGTCTTCTCCAAGTATCTGGATTTACCTTTCTACCACCAGTAACACCCCATCTATCTAATGATGATATAACTGCAGCTTCTAATTGAGGTACAATAACATTTTCAATGTCAATATCTTCGCCTTTTTGCCAAGCAGTAGTTGCTTTCTCAAGATTTCTTTTAGAGGATTTAGCTACAGGTTTACCCGTATAAATATCAATTCCAGCGGCTTCAACTGCTTCTGGGAGTTTTTTAAATTTTTCTTCTAATGCAATTTCTATATTTTCTTTATTTTCTCCTGTAGCTTTTTTAAGTTTAGTCCTTAATTGGTCAGCACTATTTTCAAACTCTAGTTTTTCTATCTTTTTCTTTCTTCTTCTAAGATCATTATGTTGTTTATATCTAGGATCACTTTTGTCATACCAACCTTCATCAACCATTCCGGAAATATCCACTAGTTGCTGGTCAATTTTATCTAACCCTTGTAATTCTCCTACTGGAATTCCTTTAAATCTCTTTTCAGATTTTTTACTAGTAACTTTTCCTCCAGCTTGTCCTTCAACTATTGAACCAATAGTACTTTTTCCTTCTTTACCAGTTCCTAAATCTTTTCCTATAATAATACCTTTATTAAGAAGATTCATCATGCTTTTATTAGGGTCTTTACCTTCAAGACTAAATTTTGCATAATCTTTAACAAAGTTAAACACGTCTTTACCTGTTCTAAATATTATATTAATTACTAATTATCCTAATAAACTTATTATTATATTAGCAATTTTATATCCTAAATCTTATTTAATAGTATTTTCTTTATTAATAATAGCATCAGCTAAGAAAGTTAAAGCCTCTTCGTATTGAACCTGTAATGGTTGTTTTTTATACGCTTCATATCTTTCTTTAAGATTATCTGACATTAAACCATCAGTATCAATTTGATCTATATAACTTAATAAAGCTTTACCCATTGCTGTAGCGGCTTGGGGATTATTTTTTACAGTTTGAAACAATAAAGCGTGTAAAAATTCATGATCAGCTGGAGCTACATCTTTTAAGTTACGAGATTCAGTTTCGTTTATTACTATTAATTGTTGACCCGTTTCTGAATTTTGAAAAATTGTACCATGAGCAGATGTTTCTCCTGGACCATCCCATTTACCACTTTCGTTTTGTTTCTTTATAAAGTTTTTAGCTGATTTATCATATTTAAAACGACGCATTATAACATTACCATCACCTTTATCAACTAATAATTGAATTCTATTTACATTTTTATTTAATCTTTCTGCAATAGTTATATCTAATATTTTTGCATCAATTTTTTCAAGATCTTTTATCAAATCCTTAGCTAACGCAGGATCAGTGTTTTCTATTTCATTGGCTAATTCCTCTCTTTGTTGCATTAAATCAAAGACTTTTGATTTAGCTTCAGCAGAATAATAAGTAGGTATTTTAAGTAAAGTATTTCTTTCATTAGAGATATTCATTAACTGCTCCTGTCTTTGCTCAGCGTCTATCTCTCCGTTTTTAAACTTTTTCTCAATCTCACTTTGTTTAATCTTGTAACTGTTTTCTATTTTTTTATAAAACTGAGGATCTCTATAATTAACTCTAGCACTTAAAACTATATCTTTAATACTAGTAACAGCGTTTTGTGCCATACCACCAGCTCCAGTCAATGCAAAACCACCAATGAATCCTTCACCCATAGCTTGTACATATTCTAAAGCATTAAATTTTCCTCTAGCTAATTGTTCAATACCAGTTTGAAAACCTTCTGTTCCAGATTCTATAAATGCTGCTTTAGTTGCTGGACTTAAACTTCCATATAGTTGTTTACCAGCTTGTCTTATATTACCTTTAATTAATTCTCTTAATCCACTTAAAGCATATTTAGATTGCTGTAGAATAAACCCAGCTGAAGCGTATTCTGCACCTGCAATACCAAAACCTGCGGCCATACTAGTATCTATAATCCAATCTACTTCTTTACTATTATTATCCATATAATCTTGGATCTGTGCTGCAGTTAAATCTTGGAGTTTTACACCAGCCGCTTTCGCAGCATTCTCTCTAATTCTATCTCCTGCTATATTACCACCTTCCATTGCTACAGTATATAAACCATAAGTCATTCTAGTAGCAACCATATAAGGTAATTGTTTTAAGATTACTTCTGGTATAAACGCAAGGGCTTGACCAAACTCTCCATTAACTATATTAGATAAAAAATCTGTAAATTCCCTTGCTTTCCAATTACCGTTTTCTATTTCTTTATCTAGATTTTCACCATAAAATTTAGCTGCACCTTGCATTGAAGTTGTAATTCCTTCTTTAGCTAGTTTTTCTGCTTCAGCAAATGTGGTTTCTACAATACCGTCTTTTTCTATTTCGGTAGGAGTAGGTCCTCCCATTAAAGGACTTCTTTTTTTCCATTTACCATTAACATTTCTATATACAGGTTCAATTTCCCCAGTTCTAGTATTAAACCAAACAGGAGTATTATCTCCTTTATAAGTTAATGAATCACCATGCCACCAAGATTCTTCCCATTGACCACCTATTTCTTCTTGAGCTTTAGCAAAATCTTCTTTAGACATTTTCCAAGCAGCTAACTCTATTTGTCTTGCAGTAACTAAACCAAATTTTCCAGCTTCTGTACCTTTATCTACTGATAACATTTCTAAACCTCTACGCTGTGCAGATTCAAAATTAGTACCAAAAGCATCGTCCCACCATTTTGTTCCACTAAAGTCTATTAAAGCTTGTTTAAGAACTCTTGCGTCAAATCCAAATCCTAAATCATTAATACTACCAGGTTCAGCTCCAAATATTTTATCAAAAGCCTCTTCAAAACCAATAAACCCTATTCCATCCTCTCCAGCAAATAATGAGTCTCTTAATCTAATAGCTTCTTTATTTTGTTCTGTTACAGCATGTTGTAAAAATGGAGTAATTATTTTTTCATATTCTCCCTGCCATAAATCTACTCTATTTCTAAAAGCTGGATCTTTAAATATTAATTCATTAACAAACTCACTGTATTGAGCTTCAACTTCTCTTACTTTATCCCAATATCCTATATCATAAGATACAGTATATTCTCCTATATTTATATAAGGTTCTAATTCTGCACCTAATTCCTTTCTTTTAGTATCTAATATTTCTGCATTTTTTTCTATAACATTATTCTGAATATTATGTAAGTCTGCGTCGTTGTCAAAGAAATTAATAAGTAATTTTTTACCATAAGCGTCATACTCAACTTTGTTAAACCAATCTACATTATTAGGTGTAGTAAATCCATCAGATTTCATAACGCCTTGAATATTTCCTAACAAATCTACTTGTAGTTGTGCTAATCTTTGCTCAGGAGTATCAATTCCTTTCTCATTTAATTCTTCAACTGCTTGACCGTAAGTAAGCTCCATCATATTACCAGCTTGTTGATCAGTTAAATCTTCTCTAGTATAAACCTCTGCTGGTTCAATAGCTATATTTTCTATATCTGTAACTAATCCTCCATCGTCAATCGGTATCATTGTACCAGGTTGATACTCTAATACTGTACCTTTAATATCTAATTCTTCTCCTAAAGCTTCTATTGAATCTGCTTCAGGTCCTAATCTTTCATATCCTATTTCATGTGTTTCAGATAAGGTTTCAATATAAGCATTGTAAGCTTTATTAACATCACCATCATATGTATTAACTAATTGTGTCCATTTATCTACATCAGCTTGAGTTCCTCCAGCGTTTAATATTAAACTTGGATCCTCTAAGTACTGTACAATATCTGATTTTCTAGTTTCTACTCCATCAATAGTTATGACCTCAGGTTTAGTTTTTCCAATTACAACTGGTTCAACTCCTTCAGGGGTTGTAACTCCAGGCATAACTCTTTGCTTCTCAGCATAATCAAGTTCTAATTGTATAACTGCCTCTGTAATCTCCTTTTCGCTTTTGCCTTCATTTGTAAGCTTGGCTCGGAGATCAAGGATTTGCTGTTCTAAACTTTTTTCAGCCATATGATTTTATTTAAATTACTGGAGTAGGAGGAAATACTGGTGTCGCTTCATCAGCTTCTACCGCTAATTCTTCTTCTTCATTTACAACTTCTTGAGGAGTGTTTTGATAATAAACTATCATTCCTTGTTGCCATTCAGTTATTCCTAACTGTGATCTATAAAACTCAGGTATAGGCATATCATATTCGTTAAGATGATCAATCATTAACTGGTCATCAGAAGTTAAATATCTTTTTATAAAAGATGGTTGCCTACTATAAGATGCTCCTTCTTGAAGCTTACGATCTAAATTATTTTGAGATAATTGAAAAAAGAACCAAGCTTTTTGAGCATCTAGCATACTAATAGGAGTGTTAGAAGTTCCTATCATACTTAACTTATATCTATTTCCAATCCAACCAGCTTGTTCTACAGGTGATTTGCTATTAAACATTTGTACTTCTCTTCCATTTAAAGGTTCAAAAAATCCTTCAGGTAAATCTATTTTTAAATTGTTAGTAGCAAACGCGTATAGTACGCCGGGATTTCCACTTCCTACAGCAAATATTCCTTCTAAGAAAGAACTTTTCGCTTGTTTATAAGTCATGTTTCCGTCAATAGCTTCAGTATTTACAAATCTAATTTGATTTTGTTGTATAATTTCATCATCTTCACCTTTTACATCTTCAATAAATATATCACCTAGATTATTAGCGTCTTCCATTTCGTCTCCTGTAGGCATATTACCTCCTAAAAAGAATTGAGGTTGAATATTTCCTTCTATTTCTATACCCGCATTAGCCCATGCATCTCCTACCGGCATTGGACTTAAAGTTTTACTAATATAAATACTTAAAAAATTATCTTCTTTTATTTGATTAGAATCCACAGATGCTTCAACCAAATAATAAGGAGTATTTTGTATCAATGTTATATTTCTTCCTTGATAAACATCTTGTTTAATATAGTTTTGCACTTTAAAATGCTTTTGAAAAATATCTCCAAACATGTTGATAGCTATTTGTTGTGTGAAAACACTTTTCTTAGCTTCATCATCATAATAATATGATTTATGTACTTTAACTTCAGGAGTATAATCAAAACAATTACCCCATCCTAAAGCCATTAACACACTTAAATCTCTTTCTCTCTCATCAGTACCGTTAAAATTTACTTGTTGTAAATTTGCTATAAAATCTGGTAAATTTTGAGGCATTACATCTTCTACAGCTACAATTAACGCACCTCCTAATTCTTCAATTTCAGCTAAACTTTTCCAGTATCTTTCTATTTGTTGCTTCATTGCTTTAATCTCACGCTGAGGCATGTTTTGAGCATTGGTTTTTAGAATTGTTTGCATTTCTAAAATCCCTCCAGGTTCTTCTAATTCACGGATTTTATCTTTTATAATCTCTTCATTTAACTTAGGATCAGCATAAGGGTTATGAGTATTAGGACCATTAACAAAAGCCCTATATTGTAAACTTAATTTCATTAATAAGTTACTAATATTAGCTTTTCTTAACACAGAAATAGTATGTAAACTTTCCTGGCTCATGTTATGAGCTTTTAATAATTCTATTGAGTTTTCCATTTTAATACATTATTTAGTCTAACCAAATGCAGAGGCTATATTACCTACGCTTTGTGCTGTTTGTCCCCATGCTTGAGTTTCTGCGAGATTAGCATTAGCTTCTGCTGCAGCATAACCATCAATCATACCCGCTGCTCTAGCCATATCAGCATTTGTTCTAGCTTCTTGAACAGCAAATTTATATTCTTCTCCTTTAGCAGCAAAATCTTGCTCTCTTGATGCTTGTTGAATAGTAAGGTCTTGAAAACGTGTAGTAGCAGCTACTTTTTGAGCAATCATAGCTTGTTCACCTTGAGCTTTAAGCTCTGCATTTTTAGCCTCTTGTTCTTCAATAGTAGCAGAAATACCTTTTTTACTTTTTAAAGCCATCATAGCTAAAGCTGTAGCACCTCCAGCACTCATCCCTGTAGCTTCCATTGTTTCTAAAGTATTAGCTAAAGATATATCAGCTTCTTCTGCTTGCATTTCTGCAGCCGCAGTAGATACCTGAAGATTATTAAAAGGATTTGAAATTTGTCCTGATAAATCACTAGCTAAACCTGAAAGATCTGTTATCCCTGCATAAGGATTTATAATGTCTTGGCGGCTTTCTTTTAAGCTGTGAAGCTCATTTTCCCACCTTGTTTTTTCGTCTTTTGCCGCTCTAGCAGCGTCTTTCGCTTTATTTGCTGCTACGGCTCCTGCTCCAACTGCTACTGCTGTTGCGGCGACTGCTGTTACTACTGCCATTTTATTCTATATTTTTAATTATTTCATAGGAAGGATCTTTATCTACAGTCCAACCTAATTTTTTATGTGTTTCTATTAAGTGTTTATTTCTACCAATAGAAAAGATCTGTTTTTTTCCTGCTTCTTTACAAATTATTTCTGCAGAATTTATTAAGAGTTCGATAGCTTCTTTTCTATCTTTACCTCTATATTCAGGATTAGATACGATCCATTCTAATAATACTCCACTAGAATTAGTAAAATATAAAAATCCTGCTACGATTAATACATCATCTTTATATACCATTAATCCTCCAGTTCCATTGTCTGGTAAAAATTCTTTAGGAGGATTCTGCCATTTAGGCCAAGCATCCCACCATTTAACTAAAGTATCCCAATCGGATTCCTTTAATTTTCTAATATTTAATTTCATATAATTTATCTTCTATTATAGTTAGTACCTACTGCAAATAACTCTTTAGGACCTGTTGGATCCGTGGTAGTATCTGTTTGTAGTTTAACTGTCGCGTAAAACGCTTTGATACCTGACTCTTGACTTGCATTTGGTATAACTTCCATAGCTCGAGTAGTACCATTATTTTTTAAAGCTGCGTAATAGGTATTTTGTTTTCTATCAAACCCTGCTCTATATTCTATCTGAGTAGCTGCGTCTGTATAAAATCCTTCATCATAACTATATATTCTTTGTACTGCATCTGTATAACTTGTATCTCCTAAAATAGGTTCTTGTGGATTTGAATCAATACCAGTTACATCCGTAGTAAAACTACTAGTTGGAACCTCCCAACCATTACTACCTTCATAACTTATAGTTTTAAAAGTTTTCATTCTAGTAGGTTCTGGATTAAATACAAAAGTTACACTAGATCCAAATTGATCTCCATAGAAATTGTTATAAAGAGGGTTTATATAATGTTCATATATACCATTCTTTTTAAAAGATATAAATCTTCCTAAACAACTAGTTGTAAGCCATGGAATATAATCAAAGAAACTAGTCCAACCATTTATTATTTCATCATAAGCCAAAGTTACAGCAGGATTTCCTAATGTTAATACATAATTTTTATTATAAATA
>JABSQI010000250.1 GCA_013215905.1 Legionellales bacterium
TTTAAAGTTTAAACATGGTGCGTTTACTATTGTTGTATATTCACAGACACCTTCATTGTATAAACCTATCTCAGATGTTTCATTGTCTGTTGAAAATACATACCACTCATCTCCACGTTTATGTATAAATCCTATAATTGTATAAGGTACAATACCGCATTGTAAGTTAGCAGGTTCATTACCTATTAAACCAGCATCTCCATCAACAGAGTTGTTATACGCATTTCTAGCATGAGTCCAGTTTTCTCCTGGGGTTAGATTAGGAGACAAATCTTTCATCATTCCTTTTACAAAGGAGTTCGTTTTAACAGAGGTTGTATTTGTATACTTATTTTTATTTTCCATAATTATCTTCTAGTAGGTGTACTTTTAAACATGTTATAATAATTATGGTATTGAGCTTTTCTATTCAATTGCCATAGCTTATACATTTCTCTAAAGTCAGGAGTATTAATAAAACCTAACGCGTTATTTCTAGAAGCTCTTAATCTTTGTTCTATAAGACCTAGCTTTTGACTTACATCTTCTCCTGCAAAAAGCATGTTTTCTAAAACTCTTTGTTTTAAAGCATATTCGTAATACTCATTGCAATAAGGATGATCTAAAACTAACAAGTTACCTTCATCATCTTCCATAGATGTTTGAAAGTTTAAATAGACTTTGCCTGTAGTAAAACTTGTAAAAATAAAACCATCTCTTATTTCTGCAATATCGTGAGCTTGTTCATTTACATTAGGACAATCGCAAGTGTAATCATTAACCTTATCAATTCTTAGAGGTACAAAAACAGAATAAGTTCTCCAGCTTGAAGAATTTACTTTTTGTACTAATTGATACTCGTTTTTATTTTCACAAGTTTTGATTACACATACATCTCTGCAAGAAGGATCATCACATGGTCCAGATTCTCCAGGAGCAGGCACATAAGGTACAGTATTAGTAGTATCAATATGAGTACCGCTAGGCATTGTATTAGTTGTAGTATAAGAACCACATCTAAAAGCATAATTTAAATATGCAAAATTGCACGGTAATTTAGCTTTACCGTGCTCTATATCTAAAACTATTTCTTTAGTCCTGTGTATTTTTAATCCTAAATCATAGTTTACTCTAATAGCAACTTTAATTAACTGTGCAGGATCAACCATTCCTTCTAAAGAAAACGTTGCAAAATCAACTGATACATCTTCGTACAATTGATCAAAGGTTCTATATTTATGTGATACGCTCATTATCTATGGGGATTAATTTTGTTATGAGAATCTTCAGAAGGTATTTGTATAGTATTTGTCATTATTGCTAAAATTTGTTGTTCTATTTCAGCAAATAAATATTCAGGAATACTCATCTCTTGTTCATGTACAGGAATGCACTCATCAGCATCGCATTGAAATTCAGCAATACTATCATTAAATAAAGCTTCAACTCTAACAGCATCCCAATCTAAATCTGGAAAATACAAGTAACCATCTAAGTACCAAAAATACTTTTTCTTGTTATACTTAAAAGTTGTTGTCTTAGTTAAAGACGTATAAGTTCCAGGTTGAATATTTTGAAGTTCTACTGATAAATCTATTGAACTCACTGTTCTAATTAAAGGACCCCAATAACCTTCAAGCATTTCAGGTAATTTTTCTTTTGTTCTTTTGATTGTACAACCAGAAGAAATACCTGTACATTGAGCTTCAATTTTATCTACTTCAATTAATTCTACGTATGGTAGACTTTTCCAAATAGAATTAAACTTAGTTAATCTATTCATGTTGTCTTGTCTTCTCATTAAAACAAGAGCAAATTTTATAATTAAACTATGGATATATCTATCAGTAACAAAAGCATCTTGTGTTTCTGCTTTTACTTGATTTCTAATTCTAGATATTACACTACCAACTGTTGCCATTATTTATTTTTGTTACGTTTAAACAAATGAGCAACCCTGTATTTAGTTTTTACAAAAATGTATTTAGTCCAGTTATTAGGATATGATTTAGCAACAGCTCTTTTAAAATCTCTAGTTGCTTCAAATCTCCAAAGTTCTCTAAATTTAAATCTATACTTTGCAGACCAGTTTGTGTAAAATATTTTACCTATATTACCATCAGTTTCCCAATTACGTTGCTGCAAAGGTTTACCGTGTTTTGCAGAAAGAGCGTAATTATAATTGTTATTCTTTGAAGGTTCACATGTACCTATAAACAAATAACCTAATGAATTTGGTAACTCTACACCATCCCTATATTCAATTACAGCTTTCCATAACTTTTTATTGAAAATTGTAATTATTTTTTTTAACTTAGCGTTATCAACATCTTTGTACGCAGGGTATTTTTCTTTAAAATCGTTATATGTCTTTTTGTTTAATAAACCTAATCTTTTTTCCCTGTATCTAGGAGCGTTTAAATCAGGCGCTTTAAATTTTTTCATATAGCTATACTTATAATTTACAAAAAAATAAGGAGTAAAAAAAGTTAGACTGAATAAACTAATTCACAAATAGTTCCTTTATCATAAGATTGCAATTCTAATACTGCAGATCGTCTAGTACCTACATATTTTTTATGATAATGAAAGTAATCTGACTTACTTAAACTAGGTAATGTTTTATGTATAAACCCTACACCTTCATTAACTGTAATGTATTCTACTTTTTTACTATGATGATAATGACCTGTAAACAAATTTCTAAATATAGTATTACCCCATTGCATAGAAAATTCAGTAGCATAAACTAAAGGTGTATTTTTGGAAGGTACATCACCATGCTCAAAAGCATTAAAATTAGAACCCCATACGTGAACTTTTCTTTCTAAATATTCTATATCCCAAATAATATTAGAAGCTTTAATAGATTTAGATAAGGCATGTGCTAAATGAAAAGAAGACAATCTATCATGATTGCCTGGTACATAAACAACTACAAGTTCTTTACATGCTTTAGATAAATAAGATATTGCCCAATGTAATGAATCAAAAGCTTGTAAATAAGCTTCTGGTGCTGTCATACAATTTTCTACATCAGTTCCTTTAGTTGTAGTTCCATTAAACGTATCCATATTAATTAGATCTCCACCAACCACAAAATAAAGCTTTTCTATACTGTGTGAATTAGATGCTCTAGAAACTAAATCTAAGATTGCATTTTCAAAATCTACATCTACAGTTTCGTTACCTTCTTTACCAAAGTGTATATCTTGAAGTGACATTACACCTGCTACTTTAGGTAAATTATT
>JABSQI010000251.1 GCA_013215905.1 Legionellales bacterium
AAAGGCGAGGTTACAGAGGTTATGCAATGAACAGACCAGATAAAATATATAATAAATTATCTGTAACAGAAAGAGAGATAGGTGGAATACCTAACTCTAGTGAAGATATTAAACAAGCACACGCTGCTGCAATTGAAAGTTATATAGAAACATATGTTGGATTACGTACTGATAATACATATGGTGATGTATATTTTCAACGAACATTAGAAGACTGGGCAAAATTCGATATAAATAATCGAACAACACATGATGCTTCTATTAGTTCAGGATTAGCAATTATGGCTTGTAATAAAAATAAATATAGACCTGTTCCTAAAATTGTAAGACAAAGTTATGATTTAGGAATAAAAAAATTTGATAATAGTGGGTTGTTATCTAAAATTATAGATTAAATGAAAAGTGTATATACAAATGGTAATAGTATTTTTCCTAGCCAAGTAGTTAGTGACGCAGAAAAAGCCAGTTGGGAATATGGTGAGAGGGTAGCTCAAGCTATAGAACAAGAGTGGTTTAGTCAAGGTAGAACAAATGGTAATAGATATTTGACTACTTGGAATAACTATAATAGATTAAGATTATATGCAAGAGGTGAACAACCTACTCAAAAATATAAAGATGAATTATCTATTAATGGTGATTTATCTTATTTAAATTTAGACTGGAAACCAGTACCTATTATTTCTAAGTTTGTAGATATACTTACCAATGGTATTTCTAATAAAGAATATGATATAAATGCTTTTGCACAAGATCCAGCGTCGATACAAAAGCGAACTAATTATGCAGAATTGTTAGCTCAAGATATATTTGCCAGAGATACAATGAATAAGATTAATGCTCAGTTAGGCGAAAACTTATTTAACACTCAAATACCAGAAGAACAAATGCCTCAAACACCAGAGGAACTTGAGCTACATATGCAGTTATCTTATAAACAAAGCGTTGAAATAGCTGAAGAAGAAGTTATTGATCAAGTAATGGATTATAACAAGTGGGAATTAACTAAACGTAGAATAAATTATGATTTAGTTACATGTGGTATAGGAGCTGTAAAAACAGATTTCAATGTATCAAATGGTATTACTATAGATTATGTTGATCCAGCTTATTTAATATATTCTTATACAGAAGATCCTAATTTTGAAGATATATACTATGTAGGTGAATTAAAAGCTGTTACATTACCAGAAATTGCTAAACAGTTTCCTAATTTAGATGATGCTACATTAAAGAAAATACAAGAATATCAAGGTGATAAAACCTATATGTATGGTTATGGTTATGGTCCATGGGATCAAAACACTATACCTCTATTATACTTTGAGTATAAAACATATAGCGATCAAGTATTTAAAATAAAAGAAACTGATCAAGGTTTAATGAAGGCTATTGAAAAGCCAGATACTTTTAATCCACCTGAAAATGATAACTTTGAAAGAGTTGGTAGAACTATTGAAACATTATATAGAGGCGTAAAAGTTTTAGGTACAAACTTATTATTAAGATGGGAATTATGTCCTAACATGACTAGACCAATGGCTGATACCACAAAAGTAGAAATGAATTATGCTATTTGTGCACCACGCATGTATAAAGGTCGTATTGATTCAACTGTAAGTAGAATAACTGGTTTTGCAGATATGATTCAAATAACTCATTTAAAACTACAACAAGTTATAGCTAGAATGGTACCAGATGGTGTGTTCTTAGATATGGATGGGTTAGCAGAAGTTGATCTTGGTAATGGTACAAATTATAATCCAGCTGAAGCTTTAAATATGTATTTCCAAACCGGTTCTGTTGTAGGTAGATCACTTACACAAGATGGTGAATTAAATAGGGGTAAAATACCGGTACAAGAATTACAAACATCTGGAGGTAATGCAAAAATACAAAGTTTAATTAGCACATACAATTATTATTTACAAATGATAAGAGATGTGACGGGATTAAATGAAGCAAGAGATGGTGCGCTAGCTGATAAAGATACTTTAGTGGGATTACAAAAAATAGCTGCTCAAGCTTCAAATATTGCAACTAAACATATTAATAATGCAAGTTTATTTTTAACTTTAAGAGTATGTGAAAATATATCTAAAAAAGTTAATGATATGTTAGAATATCCACTAACAGCTAATGCATTAAACCAAAGTATAACAGTATTCAATAGTAAAACTCTAGAAGGTTTAAAGAATTTAAATTTACATGATTTTGGTATTTTCTTAGATCTTGAACCAGATGAAGAAGAAAAAGCTCAACTTGAACAAAATATACAAGTAGCTTTATCTGGTGGTGGTATAGATTTAGAAGATGCAATTGAAATAAGACAGATACGTAACTTAAAATTAGCAAATCAAATGCTAAAAATGAAACGTAAACGTAAGTTGCAAAGAGAAAGACAAATGCAAGCTGAACTTGCTCAACAACAAGGGCAAGCAAATGCACAGGCTTCTCAAGCTGCAGCTGAAGCAGAAGTGCAAAAACAACAAGCTTTAACAGCTGAAAAAGTAAACTTTGAACAAGCTAAGTCTCAAATGGAGATACAGCGTATGCAAACTGAAGCTGAAATTAAACGTCAATTAATGTCAGAAGAATTTAATTATCAACTGCAGTTAGAACAAATTAAGACTCAAAGAGAGACAATGCGTGAACAAGAAATAGAAAATCGTAAAGACAATAGAACTAGAATAGCTGGCACGCAACAAAGTAAAATGATAGATCAAAGAAAAAATGATTTATTACCTATAAACTTTGAAGCAGAGGGTGAAGGTCAACCTCAGCAACCAGTTATTTAATATTAATTATTTAATTATATTATATTATGGCAGAACAAAAAGCGGCCGTAGAGGTCAAACAAGAAGGTGAATTTACTTTAAAAGGTAAAAATATACCTAAACGTAAGGTTAAAGATCTAGGTAACACTAGTAAAGAACCTGTAAAAATGGAGATTAAAAAACCTGTTGAAGAAAAGGTTGAAACTCCTAAAATTGATTTAACTAAAAAAGAAGATAATGCCGTTCAAGAGCGAAAAACAGAGGAGATACCTGTGGGCGACAAACCCGAAGCTAGCAGAGAAGTGGACAAAGAAGTACGGGTCAGCGATACAAATGATAAAGAAGAATCTCCGATCGAAGTAATAGAAGAAGTAGCAGAAGAAGTTAAACCATTACAAGAAAATAAACAAGATGCTCCAATAATTAAAATGCCTGAGTTAC
>JABSQI010000252.1 GCA_013215905.1 Legionellales bacterium
TTTAAACTAGTAAATTTTTCAAAGTTAAAAGGGCATATATTAGTATTATTAATCATGATAGCCCCTTATTCCTGCAACGGTCAGGAAATAGGAGTAGGGCAATAAAACCATAAAATAACGATGTTCTACGTGGAACTTTTTTGCACTAAAATATTTCTCATTAGGGTTATATTCTGAGTCATTAGAGGAGCTTTTGCGATTGATAGTTTTTGTTAACAAATCGAATAGGGCAGCTGGCAAATTTATATAAGTCTTATGGGGTAACCATGCAGCTTTTTTTTGGACGTTCTCAGTACCAATATATCCAAGAGTTTTTAAATATCTTTCTATGCTAGATTTATCTTTATTAGCCAAACCAGATATAGAAAACTGGATACACCAATTTCTAGCACAAGCTGAAGTATCGGCGACAATATAATTGATAACTTCAACAGAGAAGTTACGATATTCTTTTTTTTGCCAAAGACTCTGTAGTGTCTTTGATCTAAATTTGCTTTTAATGACGGGAAATGTCATGTTTTACTCCTTTTTTTCAGACAAAAGTTGACTAATATCTAAATCAGGATTAACATGAACATTGCGAAAGTTAGGTTATTCCTAATAAAGAAATTTAATAAAAACCCCAGTTAAAGCTGGGGTTTTTGTTTTATAATTAATAATTAAACATCATTTCATATATTACTCCAAACGAAAGTTTCCAATTGGAAACCTTATAAGTGCATGAATTTAATAGAAAAACTGCTTATGACCTAGAAAATTAAGAAGATATGCTTTTAAATGCTTTTTCCAAGTAGATCCAGGCTTCGTTTTTGTTTTTCTCTAAATATTCTCTGTTCATTTCTATAATAACTTTATTCTTAGTGGCCTTAGTTATAAGTATTTTATTACCAGCTTTATTTTTATAAGATTGAATTAGATTTGCCTTGTTACTTCTTTCTAACGAATCTAACAAATCTTTTGTAAAATCAGAAAAGGATTTAAATACCTTTTTCTCTGATGTTAAATTTTTTATTCTAGTGTAAATTATTTTATATTTTTCTTTATCTTCTAATGCATTACTAAGTAGAGTAGCTCTATTCATAGAAATGGATGAATAATCTGTTAAAAATTTATTCAAAATATTATATTCAATTAGTTTTGCAGCTTTCAAGATTTTAGAAAGATAACTTTTGCTAAAACCATATTGTTTTGACATCTCTTCTTGATTACTAAATATACCTTGCATTAGCTGATTTCTGAGGCTTATAGCTCTTTCAAAATCAGATATATCAGCTCTATCTTTATTTTCTACATGCATAAGAATAGCGCATTCTTTGTCATTAGCTTGCACAAGAGAAGCCTTGATTTTAATTCCTAATTTTTTACATGCATACCATCTTCTAGCTCCTGCAATTATTTCATACTTAACTAGATTAGAATTATTTTCTTGAGAGTTTGCTCTTACTAAAATAGGAATCTTTTGACCATTTTTTTCTATAGAATTTATTATATCTTTACATCTTTTTTCTGATAGCCATGAAGAACATCTATCATGAAGTGTCCAAGGCTCACATTCCCCAGGCTCAATTAAAATGACACCAGAGTCTGAAGGTTGATTACGAATAACCTTTTTATTGATAACCCCTTGGGTTAAGGCTTGTATAGGACTTAATTTTGTTATTTTATTTTTTCCCATAATTATAAATTATTTATTGACGAAAATATTGTTAAAATATCATCGTTCACGGCCTTCATTGCGGCTATTCCTCTGTCAAATGATTCTCTAGAACCCCTTATTTCCGATTTCTTTAAATCATATAATAAACCGATATCGTTAGACGCTCTTGTTAGGGCAATAGTTCTTGACATTGGTCTTGGCAAGACAAAGTCCCCGTACAAGTTTCTAATTGCTGCGCTAACGTCTTGAGATTCTTTATCTGCTGGGTCATTAGTTATTAATACTCTAAACATTTTGTTAATACAATTTGATAAAAATGGTATTTCAGGATTATTAGGAGATTCTTCTGATAACTGTTCTTTATATAATTCCAATGTTTCTGATAATTCTTCTAATGTCTCTATGAAATGAATTGAACTCCCATATGATAACATATTAGGGGTTATTGGTAATATGACGCCGTCTGACGCTGCAAGAGCATTCATCGTCACAGAGGCATGATTGGGAGCGCAGTCAAGAATTATAATGTCGTATTTATTTTTTATTAAATCCAATGATTTTTTTAACCTTAACATTGGAACGCCTAAAGAGCTAGAATTGTTGTGATTATTATTTGGCAGACAAATATCCGCTGATTGTAGTTCTAGGCCAGAAGTAATTATATCTAAACCATCATAATGAGTTTTTTTAATAATTTGGTTTATTAAGTTAAAGTCTTCTAGGAGAGTATCACGAATAGTGTTCCCACTATTGATATCTATACTTGGGACATAGCCATACATAAAGGTTGAAGATGCTTGAGGATCTAGATCTATTAATAGAGTTTTTAATCCTTCAATTGCGCAATGTGCTGCGAGATGACACGCATGTGTCGTTTTACCAACTCCACCTTTAAACATACTAAATGATATTACGAGCGGATCAATTTGAGTAGGTCTAGATATTTTTCCTTTAAAAAAACCTTTATCAAAGTAATTTCTAATCTCATTAACATCTGAAATAGTGTAAATTTTTTTAGGAGTAGTTGAATTTTTGGTATATGAAAAAATGGAATCATTTTCCTTTTTCCTTAAGCTAGTTCTGGGAATGTTTAAAAGTTGTACTACTTCTGCTAACTTGAAAGTTTTTGGAGGTCTATTATATTCTGGCTGATTCAAATATTGCTTTAACTGTTGAATAGTTTCCAGTCCTTGTTCTTTAATAGAGCTAAATCTGCTACCTTGTTCAGTGAGCTTGCCTAAACCGTATTTTTCCATAAGAGTCCAAAATTAAGTTAAAGTCGAAAAATAAAAAAGTGACCAAAATTACAACTTTGTACAAATTTTTATATCAGTCTCAAATTATCGACTAAAACAACAAAATATGTCAAACAGAGATGTTGAATATTTTTTAAATTGAGTATGTTTGCAACAAAATGTTTTTAAATTGAGTGATTTAACGCAATTACTCTTAAACCATCTACAAAAAAGATAGAATATAGAAATTTATGAGGATTCAGAATGGATAAAAAACAATCAAGCAGTTTAAGCATGACAGGATGTGGTCGAATACAACATGA
>JABSQI010000253.1 GCA_013215905.1 Legionellales bacterium
TTTTTAATATCATCTTGATATTGGTTATTTTGTGTATTCATCCCATTCTCCCTAAATTTAAAATGATTTATAATTAATGCTGTCAACTCTATCGCCCCACAACTTAGATAGCTCAGGATTGCTAGATATATAATAATCCTCAAGAATTGACATGGCATCGATACAATCAAGATAAGCAGATACTGTTAGCCATCTAATACCTTCTTTTTCGTTTTTATTAACATCTTCACCAGAAAGATATTTTTTCCCAAGGGTTAGCATTGCTTCCCTAGCATCTACTACATCTACCCCTTCATCCATTCCCCAGGACACAGCTTTATCTAATAAAGCTGTGAAATTTGTTTGATTTTGATTATTCATTTTATATATTCCTTTAGTTAATAAATTTGATTATTGAAATTTATATTTTTTAAATTCGCCGTAAGATTTACCCCAGGGTCGACGAAACACATGTGTCTCTCCAAAAACATCAAAATAATAATGAGAGTCATTAAAAACATGCTCTGCATATTTTTTATAATTTGTTTCAATATCAGAATATTGTTTTGAAAACGCCTCTTTAATAAAGCTTTTCGGACTTCCAAATTGCCCCTCATAATCTTCTGACACATACATGAATCGTATTTCTTTGATTTTACAATCAAGAATCAACCTAGCAGATAGCTCAAAACAAACCAATAACTCATGCTTAGTAAGCAGAGAGTTTTCTTTGTGGCAAACATCGGTCAATTTAATTAATAACTCAGTGTTTATTTCATCTTGGAAATATTGCAAACTATTAACCATATATAAACTATAAAATAAATCGTCACGTGTTATATTGTTTTTTATCATTATTAGCTCCTGTTTTTTATTAAAAGGCGGTTTAATTATAATTAATGCACAGCCTTTTTATTTAAATTGCTATTAGTTAGTTCGTCTTTATATTTCTTAAACAGTTCTTTTCTTTTTTCTATGTTTTCTCGTAGAATTTTAAGGTTAATATAGATTAATAGATATCTATCACCTAAATCGTAATTTTGTTTTATGCCTTCCCCTTTGTAATACTTATTTGCCATGTAAAGTGAAGCAGGCTCAAAATTATTGTCAATTGCTTTATTTAGATAGTGGTTAGATTTTTGATGATCTATAGCAACCCCAAAACCCTCTCCATAAATTAACCCAATAGCAAATTGTGCTTGAGCATTATCTTTTTCTGCTTGAATTTCAAGCTCTGCAATGTCCTCATTGGACATATTTTCAGAATTGATAATAGTTAAATTTTTTGTTTTCATAATATTTCCTATTTAATGCATCACTTTAATAGTTATAATTGTCTCGCTACCTCGTGATGAAATTAGAGTCATGATTATCATATTTTTCAGAAAGCATGTTTATTTCTTTATTGAGGCACTCTGCAAGGGCTTTCTTAATTACCCCTCTTAACACTTTTAATCTCGCCTTAGAACGCTCATCACCTTTTGCAGCAGCTTTTTCAAGCCAGCTTATTTTTTGACTGTCTTTGGTATGTCTTTGATATATATCACTAACAGATATTTGAAGCATCGCATAGACATTCCCAGAATTAGCACGTTCCAATATCTTGTTAAATTCATTAATTTCCCTAACAAACCACACAGCCCAAAGATAATCCTGTCTAGCTGCTTTCTTCAATAACTTAAAACCTTCTTTTTTGTTTTCCTTTACAGGAAATTCAAGTTTGTCACAATCTTCTGTCCCAAAATAATAAGCCCATCCCAAAGAATATTGAGCCTTACAATAACCACTATCAGATGACTTAATCAACCAAGACAAAGCCTGAGAATTATTGCCACTTTTTAGAAAAT
Organism: Legionellales bacterium; assembly: GCA_013215905.1. The sequence goes on from JABSQI010000253.1 coordinate 1,827, forward strand.
ATTTTGCCATCTCATATTGAGCCTCACCGCTACCCTTTTCAACAGCCTTTTCAAGCCAGTTAAAACTAATATTTTCATTCTGCTCAATACCCCAGCCTTTTTCGTAATGCAAACTGACTTTAATCATAGCATCAACATCGCCACTTTCAGCCAACCCCAAATTTTTATTAAAAATTCTAATTAACTCTTCAGATACTTCATGAGTTGTCTCGGCTTTTCTATCTTTCTCTTGTGCTGTGTTTATGTTTTTTGTTAGACTGTTCATAGTCAATATTTTCCTCTTGGTTAATTTTTGATTAGTGATGGGAAGTACTCGTAATACGACTCATCACGCTATTTTATTTTAAATAATTACCATTTTTTTAATTTCTTCTAAAGTTAGTTCGGAACACCATGTTCTATTATATCCTTCTATATGAGGCTCCCCTTTATCATATGAGATTTGATATTCAGGGGTATAACCAAGCTCTCCTAGTTTATCGCCTAATACCCCAAAAGACATAATAATTTTATCTCCAGCATCATAAAGTTCCTTATCCGAACTATGATCAAAAAATTGCCCTAAGATTATATCCGAAACGTTTTCGCAGCTATTCAACTCATCCTCATATTTATGAGGCATAGCAATGCTGTATTGTTCAGATAGCTTATTGATTTCTTTGAACATAATATCCCCGAACATTTCAGATAGTATTTCTGTATAATCTTGGCAAGCCATTCCAGCCCCAGGCGCATATGTGGGTTTAGATTGGCCAGTATTAGCATTTATGAAATCAGCATATGTCTTGCAATAGTCTTTTAAACTATTCTCTGTCTTAATAGGATAATCAGAGATGTCAAATTTTAAGTCTACAGTATTAGTATCAAAATAATTTTTGCCACCCCAATTTTTTAGAACCCAAATAGCCCAATATCTCACGAAACCTTCAAGATTATCTGGATTAGCAAACCAGTCTAATTTATTATAAGCCAGTTCTAAAAAATCAATTAACTCTATTTTTTCTAATTTAGCTGCTTCCATACCTATCCCTTAAAATTTCAAATTATTCTCTTTTTTGTATTTCTTCCAATCCTTATCTTTCTCTAAAATGTACTTAATACATTCACGGTAAAAATCGCCTTCTTTTAAGATTGCAAATTTGCAATAAGATTTAACCTCATTTCTGATTCTTTCAGGAACTCTAAAAGTGATTGCAGTTGAATTATCCTCTATAGGCTTTTTAATTAATGGCATTTTATATCTCCATATTTGTTAAGTTAATTATAGATTAACTTACACTATAAAGTCAAGCATTATATGCAAATAAAATTAAATAAATATATGAAATATAAATAAAATTTTAAAGTAACTATAAAATAATTATCTATAAAATCTATAAA
>JABSQI010000254.1 GCA_013215905.1 Legionellales bacterium
CCTAAATACAAGGAACCTGATTTAAGAAGCCTGCTTCTATTTTTTCTAATCTATAGATACATCAACAGTTTCTCCTATGTTAGTAGGTTCATTACTGTTAAAATTATCATTAGGATTATCATTAGGATTATCATTAGAATTATCATTATGACTAGCATTTGCATGCTCATCCTCACGAGGAGTTACGATTTGATCGTCCTCAGTTGGTTGCCATTCTTCTAATCTCCAATAATTTTCATCATACCTTGCACCTAATGCAAAATATTTTTCATTGTTATTAGTTGGAGTACTATGATATCCTGAAATTACACTATGGAACTTAGCGCTCATTGCGCGTCTAGTAGTCCATTTTAATTTCGCACTGTCCATTTTAATACCATTTCCTTTGGGGCTTGTAAAAGTATACCCTTCCTCACTTATACTATAAATAAATATAGCTTCTTGAGTTTTTGTACTATCTGTATAGCCACGACTAATAGCAAAACGGTTATTTTCAGCCGTTAATCCTATTGCTTCAATAGCTTTTGGAGATAAAGTTATCATTTTACTTGTGCCTTCTTTTACTTCGCTTAATGTTACCATTGCGCGATTAGGAAAACGAGTTACCGTTTGAGTAACATTGAACTTTTTTTGCTTAGGTTCAATTGGACGGAATTTATTTTTATTATTATCCATAATAAGTAAATAAAAATTTAGTTGGTTTACATTGGCTTATGCCAATTCTTCTTCTTTCTTTTTTTCTGTGATATAAATATCATTCCAATAATTGGCAATAATATTAAAATCACTATCTTCTTCCATTATCAAGACTTCTTTGCCTTTCAAATGGCCACATCTTGAACCACATGTATCATCTGTGGATTTAAAATTAATATAAGTTTTGTTTTTCTTACGATAAACATAACCTATTGCATCAGAACTAGCTGATACTATTTGTGCTATTCTACCTGTTAAATACAAATCAGCTGAAGTCATTTCTTTACCTGATTTATTAACAAGTTTATCCTTTAAATGTGCAATCAATATAACATCTGGAGCTAGCTCATCAACCATAGCTAACCATTCAGAAAACGCTAATCTAAGCCACAGATATCCTGCACCTTGTGGAAGCGTTAATACTGATTCCCATTTATTTCTTGGAAGAACAGCTCCTCCTTTTTTACCTCCTTCTCTATTGAAGGATTTTCCTTGAACAGATTGCATATACTTCATTGTAGCGAAGTCTTCGCACCATTCTTCTAATTGTGTAACAGTATCCACTACTACTTTTTTATATGGAAAGGCACCCGTTTCTTGCTTAAGTTGTTTAATCGATTTGATTACTTCAATTAAGTAATAGTTACCTTTAGCATGTCGTTCTTCACGATTAGCAGGGCTTTCTTTAGTAGGTGCTAAACCTATTATATTAACTGTCATAATGTTACTTAAATGATCAGCACCTCCTTTTTCCATATTTAAAATGAGAGTATCGTCGAGTTGAGCAACGATAGTGGTTTTGCCACATTTTGGTTTACCGTAAATAATTAATCTTTTAGGATTTTTACGGAGCGCATGGGAGCGCTTTTCGGTTGGTAATTGTACCATAGAGTCTTCCGGTTTTTTCTTTTTTACTATTATAATATAGTGAAAAACTCTTTAAAAATCAGTGTTATATTACTAGATATTGTGTAATACTGATTATTTTTTCTTACTCTTTTTAGCTATGTCAGATTGTATGGATGAATACAATTTAGGGTTTCTTTTTTCTATAATTTCAGATATAGCTTTATCCTTTTTATACATAGCTGGTTGCATGTTTAGAATCTTTTGATAGTCAAGATTTGACATTTCAAATGAACGTGGAAATTCTTCAAAGTGACCATTCTCACCTACGAACAATAAGCCAACTCGTTGATTGACTCCACCATGTCTATTCTTTAATATACCAAGACACCTGAAACGTTCTCCAAGTTTCTTAATATCATAACCCATAAATTTCTCTAACTTCTTATTAGTAGTCAAATGATTCATCGGATTAAATATAGTCATTACAACAGAACTATCTTGTTCTAACATACCTGTTTCCTTAATATCAGACATTTTGGGATATACTTCCCCCGCTCTTGCCCTATTAGGGTCATTCATCGAACGATTCGAATGGCTAATATTAATTGGAATATAGTTTAAACAATCTCTAAGAAAATACCTACAATTAGCTGAATGTAAATCAATTGTAGCTTTAGTAGAAGTTTTACCATTAACTGCTTCAGTAGTTAAATTACCTACTGTATCAGTTATAACAACTACATATTCATTAGGATTATTAGCAGTATAATGTAAGTCTCCTTTTGCATTTCTTTTAAAAGAACCATTCTTTTGTGCAAACAAATCTAAGTCCTTTCTAATAGCTGAAGGTGTTTTAGGAGTATCTATAATTTCAAGATATTCCTCACTTTCTAACCATTCAAAATATGCTTTATAGCTTTGTATTAAGTACGTAATAAATCTACTGACTTGATAGTCTTCAATTCTATTTAAAATATAATCTGCAGAGACTATTAATCCATACTCTCTATATATTTTAAGACATACCATTTTAGCTATAACTTCTCTTCTTACAACTTCTAAACTATATAACTTAATCTTAACAGACAGCTTCTTATCCGCTTTTTCAGCTTCAGTAAGCTTTGAGTCATTTTTAAGTTTTCTATTATAATTTATCATATAATCTAATGGGCCAATGATGAAAGTACTCCATACAAATGAAGATTTTCCAGTTCCTCCTTCAGAGAATACAGTATAGTATCTTCCTCTATGGACTCCATTAAGATGTTTTTCTAATTTTGGAAATCCAATGGGTAAGCCTTTATTCTTACCTTGTAAACCATCTCTAAATGATTTCCAAAATTCTGCGTACATTGTCATTCTATAAATCTTTATATATACTAAATGGCTCATCGATTCCGAATTCCTCATCTAGCATAACTTCTTCACAATAAGTCAATAGAGTACGTCTAGTTTCAACTCCTCCTTCACCATCAGGAACACGCTTCTTAATGAAGTAATCGGCTTGTTCTAAATATCGATAATCTCCATCGAGTTGTTCGAAATATTTATCTCTAGCTTTAAATACATGTTCCTTAGTATATTCAGGAAATAGTTGAAAAAAGTTCTTCATATTTTCTATACATTTTGCACGACTACCCATACCTTTAGGTCTTGTTCCT
>JABSQI010000255.1 GCA_013215905.1 Legionellales bacterium
ATTCAACATCATTCAGATCTGCTCTTCCTCACCATGATAGGTATGAAAGACACTAAAAAAAGTCTAGAAGGTAACTTTGGTTTTGGGTATAGAAAACTCCAAAATAACACCTTCATAGTCGGAGGATATGCTTTCTACGATTTAAAGAAAACTAAAAATGATAATAAACTTCATCAAGCTACTATTGGAATAGAGTTTATGACTAAAAATCTGGAAACTAGATTAAACGCCTATCTTCCCTTTAACCAGCATGTCCTAGATAACCTTAATATATATGAAATTAACTACAATCCTGTGATTAATCAAACATCTTTTGATAAAACCAATCAACAAACTATTGAAAAAGGCTTAGCTGGTTTTGACATTGAAATAGGTGGCTCCTTACCAAAATTTAGTAGACTAAATACATTTGTTGCATTCTACAGGTTCTCATCTAAGGAAGTTCCGACAGTTTCTGGATACAGAATTAGATCTAACTACAAACTATTCAGATGGCTTTCAGCAGATTTAGAGATGAACAATGACAAAGTACGTGGGGTAACAAGCTACATAGGTCTAAACCTTAGTTGGAATTTCATCAAAAATAAAAATTCTAAAAAGACAATCTCTCATACTAGACTATCAAGAAAAATGACCCAATTACCTGTAAGAGATATTGATGTAATATACGACAAATTTACAAAAAATATCAAATTATTTCATAAAGACTCATCAGGTAGAAAAGGAGCTGTTATAAAACCTAATGGTAAATATATATTAATAAGTAAAGGTACGGAAATAGCACTATCAAAAGAACAATTACTAGTTCTATTAAAAAAACATAATATAAAAATTTCAGATATTTATTTAGAAGACGATTCGAAAGAGGATGCTGAATTAATGTCTAAATTTGAATTGTCCAAGGGTGATGCTAAATTTGTAGTAGATAATCTTGATTCATCAATTGAAAATAATAAAGATAGTAAACAGCTTAGATTAAGGGCAGCTGAAACAGAGATAAAAAATGGCGAAAATATAAATTCCTGTATAGATAAAAATTTAGTAAGTGTCTCAGAAGTAATTCACGATGAAAATATTGATAATGAGAAAATTGCTGATGATATTATTAACGACGCTCTTAACAAAGACCAGCAAGAAACGTCAAAAATGAAAGAAGCAAATATTCCTGGATTCCAAAAAACACTAGCTAAAAAAATTATTAGCCGGAATAACCAAGAGTTATATACACGTGCAATTAACGAAGGACTATCCGATCCTCTTGCTGAAGAAATGATAGAATCAACAGATGAAAATCTTATGACAAAAGGCATCAATCTCAATCTACATTCAAGTCTTGCTAAAAAAGCTATAGAAACAGGTAAAATAAATAAAGCTATTGATCATGGACTAGCAGAAGAAACTATCGATGAAATATTTAATTCAGGAACATCAGAAGATTTAACTACCGCATTAGAACATGATAACGGGCTAAAGCCAAGAATATTAGAAAAATCATTATCTAGTACCCAAAATATGCAAAAAGCTGTAGAAGCAAACTTACAAGATGATATTGAACAATCCATAATAGAAAATCAAGTTGTTCCTGATATGGAAGTTTATATAGAAAATGAGCATATTCAAAAAGCATATATTAAATATCTTAGATTATTAGGGCTATCTAAAGATGATGATTGTATTGAAGCGTTTGATGGAAGTATCTTTAACTTTAGACCTGATGTCTCTGTGAATATCACCGAAAATAATACCACTTCTAATATTAGAAATGGGTATTGGAGAGCCATAACTCACAGTTTATATAAACAACTTTCTCCAAAAGAAATTACAGTTGGTTGTACTATCAACCATAGTCAAAATCACTGGACTAGTTCTGTATCTACATTTAAATTAGATACAGAATGGTATAAAAAATTACAAGCGCACTACAACAGTAAAAAGCATAATATTGAAAATAAACCAAGTCTAGATTCAAGAGTAAATGCAACTATTACTGAAATTGGTAAATTTGTAAATGACCAAAACTTACTTGCTAGCACTATGCTATACGGATACAAGAAAGGAGAAATCAATCACTATGACTCTTTATTATATCCAGGGTCAACAGAAGGCCCTTATTACCAAGCTTATGAATCTGTATGTGAACCATTAATATTTAGCAATAGCAATATCACTCTTACTAAAAAAACTGTCACTGGTCAAAAAGATTATACTTGTGGTGATCACTCAACTTGGAACGTAGTTACTAATGGAATAATAGGATTAAATCCAGAACAAAACTCTGTTGACATTAAATCAGAAAATCTTAGAGCTTTTACAGAAAAAGCTGATCAAGAAATTCCTCTAGCAACTGTAAATGACGTGTATGCTATGAATCTAAGTCTAGGTTTTGCTACTGAAAATCACCTTGCGACTTCCAGCTCAAGTGACGACCTATCTAAAATAGTAGGAGCTAAAATCAATATATTAAAAGAAATGGCTATTAGTAAATTTAATCCATAATATGTTTTCTAAATAACGATAGATATAGAATTTTATTCTAGAATGTTAAAATATAAGCTACAATAAACTATATAAATTTTTAACTCTTCTATTTATCATATTATGAATAATAAATTCCCTTTTAAAATTGTTGATTTGACTCATACTCTAAACAGCAAAATACCCTCATGGGATCAAGATTGTGGTTTTTCTCATAAAACAACATTAGATTATGAAGATTGTCAAACAGATGTAAAATTTCATGTGCAACATATCAATATGCAAGCAGGAATAGGCACTCATATTGACGCACCAGCCCATTGCATTAATAATGGAAAAACCGTTGAAAATTTTTCTTTAGATGAACTAATTTCACCATGTATTTGCATAAATGTATCAAGCAAAGCGCAATCAACATTTAAAGTTTCTATTAAAGATATTTTGGAATTCGAGAAAAAGCATGGAAAAATCCAAAAAAGCAGTTTTGTCATCATCTATACAGGTTGGAGTAAGTATTGGGGAGATCCAAAAATGTATCACAATAATTATAATTTTCCAAGTGTTTCTGCTGAGGTTGCAAAGCTATTGCTAGAACGTGATATTGTTGGTCTTGGGATAGGTACTTTGAGTCCTGATATTCCAGATAGTGGGTACATAGTGCATCAGTTAATTTTAGAGGAAGGAAAATATCTGATAGAAAACATTGCAAATGCTGATAGTTTACCAGC
>JABSQI010000256.1 GCA_013215905.1 Legionellales bacterium
GTGGTTATAGCATAGATATTGCAAAATAGGCGGTACTTTATCAAAAGGTTTATTAACTAAAGGAGACACGCTTAAAATAGATTTGTTAAGCCAAATGTTAGAAGATTACGAGCCAGACGAAGGGTTTACTTCAGCAGACATGGAAAGAGGAAATGAACTTGAGCCATACGCAAGAAAAGAACTAAATAAATATACTGGTTTAGAATTTAAAGAAGTTGGTTGGTTACAAAGTTCTGAATGTAATTTAATAGGTATTAGCCCCGATGGTATAACAGATGATGATAAACTTAGTTGCGAGATTAAATGCCCATCAAGAAAAAAACATACCGAAACTATTTTAAGCGGTAAAATTCCTTTAGATAATTTACACCAATGTATTCATTATTTTACGGTAAATCCAAAATTAGAAACTCATACTTTTGGAAGTTTTAGACCAGAAAATAAAATACGTCCTTTATTTGCCTATGTACTTACAAGAGAGACAGAAGTTAACATTGGAACAAAAGCAAGACCAGTATTAAAAACCATTCAAGAGGTTGTTGAATTATCATTAAAAGCAGCAATTCAATTAGAAGCTGATTTATTAACCGAATTAGAACAAATAAAATTTTAAGTTATGGAACAAAACACTTATAAAAAATCAGATGCAAACGGTAATAAACTACCTGTAGCAATAGGAAAGGGATTAGACCAAATCCATGCAGATAAAGCCGTAAAAGTTAGAACAAAATTAGTAGGTTGTTATTTAACACCTTCACAAAAACAAATGTTTATATTAGCTTGCGAAGAACTAGATTTAAAACAATCAGACGTTTTTAACCTAGCAGTAAACGAAACAATTTTAAAAGCTAGTGAGTTATGAATTATTGGACTAGACCAAACCTTGAATACAATTTGCAAAGTAATGTAATCAAAACAGATAATATAATTAATGATGTTTGTCGTATCTATGGTATTGAATTAAATGATTTAATGAGCAAATCAAGACTAAGAATATTAGTTGAACCTAGACAGGTTTTGTTTTACATACTACATAAAAAGTTAAACATTCCATGTCAAAAAGTTGGCAATATGTTTGGTAAAAATCACGCGACAATTTTACACGGGGCGAACGTAATGAAAAATTACATGGAGTTTGACAAAGAATTAAGAAAGCGTGTAATAGGTGTTATAGTTAGAAATGATTATTCAGCTTTAGACAGAAATATTAAAACAAGCACGGACAAAGTGTATAACAATTAAATAAATAAATTATGAAAAAAATAGTATTATTATTAGCGGTATTCGTGGCGGTATCATGTAGCAAAGAAGAAGATTTACCAGAGCCAACACCAACAACCCAATCAAGTAGTTGTAATTGTGGGACAGTTGTTTCAGATGATGTTTCTGATTATTCAATAAGAGTAAGAAACAGTTGCTCCAACAACATTAAAAAGTTTAACTTAGAACAAAGTGATTGGATGGTTGCCTATGTAGGTTCAAATATTTGTATGTCAACAAACTGGTAATAAATAAAATTATGGAAAGAGAAATTGAACAAACATTTATAATTGAATATAAAAGTTTTGGCAATGAAAAAAGATTTGCAAAAGCATATTTATCAAATGGTAGATATTTTATTCATCAACAACAAGGTGCAATAATAGAAGTTGAGAAAGCCACATTTCAACATTTTTATAAAGAAACTTACAAATTAAAAACAATAAAATAAATAAATTATGAGTGATTTAACAGTAAAAGGAAGAATAACAAAAATATTACCAGTAGAAAATGGAACAAGTAAGGCTGGGAAAAGTTGGGAAAAACAAAGTTTCGTTCTGGATACGGGGGCGCAGTATAGCCCTGAAGTATGTCTTAGCCTGTTTGGTGATAAGGTTGATATGTTAGTGAGTTACGGAGAAGGTGAAGAGGTAATAGCTAGTTTTAACGTGTCAAGCCGTGAGTTCAATTCTAAATACTATCATAATATAGACTGTTGGAGAATACAGCCAGCAGGAGGAGCGAAACAACCAGCACCTCAAATTGATGATGCACCAGCTGAAGATGATGATCTTCCGTTTTAGAAACTAATTAACAATCAACGACTTAAGCCCTTACTTTGTAGTGAGGGCTTTTTTATTAAATATAATTAGGATATATCAATTTAATATACTTACATTTGTCAAACGTTATTTAGGTCGAATTTTATAACTAACATAAGACATTTAAAAACACCTTTACAGGATAGAGCCAATTCGACAATATGCTCTTGATTGTAAAGGCTTTTTTATTTACTAAAAGTTTTCGGTAAACTTGAAACCGACAATATTATGGCAAATGTAGAATTAAAGTTTGTGTGCGCATCGGATGGTGATAGTTGCACATTAGAAACTAAGTCTGGAGCAGGATTAGTAATGATTTCGATATTCGAACAGGATAGAATGAACGAAATACATTTAGATATTCCAACAGCAATAAAGTTTTCAAAAACACTTCAAGCGAAGATTAGAGAGATAAAAGGAGGTTCTAATGTCTAAGAGACTACCCTACTACCAATCAGAACCAGCCGAATATTTAGCAGGAGATATTATGTTTTGTTCTTATGCTGCACAGGGTGTTTTTCGTGTTGTAAGGGCTTTGTATTGGCAAAAAGACTGTACGCTTACATTAACTCAGTTAAAGAGAAGATTAACACAAGCAGAAGAACATATTGAAGAACTTATTGAAGAGGGAATTATTAAGGTTGATAATGATGATATATCGATAACTTTTTTAGATGAACAATTTAATAAGGCAGTCGGTAAATCTAAAGCCAATTCAGAAAATGGAAAAAAAGGGGCTGCTAAAAGGTGGGCTAACAAAGGAATTGATAGCGAAAGTATAGCCACCCCATTAAAAAAAGATAGCGAAAGTATAGCATTAAGAGAAGATAAGATAAAAGAAGATAAGATAAAAGAAGAAGAGAGTGAAGGTAAATTCACACCCGAACAATTTTTAACATGGTTTAATAAATCACGAACTAAGAACCTAGAAAAACCGTCTAACATAAATTTCTTATCACAATTTAGTAAAGTTCACTTAGAAATTTTAACAAGTCGTTACTCAGGGAATGACTTCTCTAAAGCATTTCATAATATTTGTAATGATAAATGGGCTAATGAATCTAATAACATAATGCCTAAACACTTCTTAAATCCTGAGCAGTTCACTAAATA
>JABSQI010000257.1 GCA_013215905.1 Legionellales bacterium
ATAAAGGATAGAAATACTGGTTTATTCAAAGATTCTGTAGATAAAAAGGTTTTAGGATCTCAGAAAGATAAGTTTGAAATAGTAAAGATATATCTTAAATACAAGGAATATCAGAAAGAGGTGAGTACTTATGGGGAAAATTGGTTTAGTTATATAAATCCTATTACTCAACGTATTCACACTAACTATAGACAAATAATGAATACAGGTAGATTGTCTTCTGGTCAAAAGGGAAATAAAAAGAAAGGGATACCTCAAAAGCCTAATATGCAAAATGTTCCTGCTGATGATAGAACAAGAAGTTGTTTTACAGCTCAGGAGGAGGATAGAACTCTTATTGTATCAGATTATAGTGGCCAAGAACAAATTGTTCTAGCTAATAAGTCTAAAGATAAGGATTTGCTTAATTTTTATAATAAAGGTCTTGGAGATATGCATTCATTTGTAGCATCTAAGATATTTCCTGAATTAGCTGATCTTCCTTTAGATAAAATTAAGTCTGATCATAAGGGTAAAAGACAAATTGCTAAAGGGGCTGGTTTTGCCATTAATTACGGCGGAACGGGCATTACCATAGCTCAGAACCTGTTATTGCCTCTAAGCAAAGGAGAAGAGGTATATAAAGCATATTTTAAAGCGTTTCCTGGATTGGAACAATACTTTAGAAGAGAAAAAGCTAAAGCGCTTACTTATGGATATGTAGAATTTAATGAAATGACTAAAAGGAAATGCTTTATTCCTTTTTTTGAAGAATACAAGAAACTAGAAGCATCTATAAATGCTAATGGTTTCTGGATAAAGTATAATAAAGAAAAAAGAATAGGTAGTAAATTATTTCACGAGGAATTAAAGCCTTTAGTTCGAGAATACTCTACGAAGAAGGGAGAGATAGAAAGGATATCTTTAAATTATCCTATTCAAGGCTCTTCTGCTGATATAACTAAACTTGCTGGAATATATATGTTTAGGTACTTAATAGAAAATGATTTGTTATTTGAGGTATTTATGCCTAATGTAGTTCATGATGAGCTGCATTTAGAGTGTGATACGGATATAGCGAAGGAATTATCTCAAGTCCTTAAAAAATGTATGGAAAAAGCAGGTGATAGATTCTGTAAAATTATTAAATTGAGGGCTGAACCGTGCATAACAAATGTATGGGCACATTAATCCCCTTTATTTTAAAAATTATGAAATATATTACAGTATCTGTGTGTCTATTGCTAATAAGCTGTAGACCACGCTATGAGGTTATTCAGCCTGTTCAAGAGAATGTTTATCATTTACAAGGGGTAAGGAATAAAGAAGTACTTATAATCCTAAGTGATATCGAACTAAAGTCTGGAGAAATAATTAGACCTAAAAAAGAAGATTTATATATTAACAAAAAAAATATAGAAAAATAATATGTAGATCATAAATTAAAAAAAATGAGTAGATACACCAAACGATTAGAAAGCGGAAAAGAGGTGGCATATGGTTTTGACCATGTCCTCGGATACTTTTTTCAAGTATTCGATGCACCAGATGATAATGAGGAAGATATTCTATTAGTTGATGAGTGTTCAACACTTACTAAAATGAGTAATGGAAAAATGATACACTTAATGGATATACACAAACTTCCAGAAAGCCATATAGAAATGGTGGCTATGGATTTACCAATTGAATAAAAATGGATAGAACAGCAAGACAATTAGACGGATTAAGAAAGTGGAAAGCAAATGACTATGAAGGCATTGCTCAATATCCCACTGGTTTTGGCAAAACTTATACAGCTATTCTTGCAATTAGAGGAATGATTAAAAAGGACAATATACAATCTGTTCTTGTAGTTGTTCCCACTATTGAACTAAAAAAACAATGGGAGAATGAGCTTATAAAAAATAAAATAAGAATAGGTAGAGTATTAGTAATTAATACTGCAATTAAATACGATCATAAAGTAGATTTTCTTATATTAGATGAAATTCATAGGTATGCTGCTGATACTTTCAGAAAGATTTTTCAGAAAGCAGATTATAAGTATATAATGGGTTTAACTGCAACTCTTGAAAGAGAAGATGGTTTTCATGCTATCATATTAGAATATCTTGATATAATCGATGAGATTACTGTAAGCGAAGCTTTGGAAAATTCTTGGATTTGTCCTTATAAAGTTTACAATATCGCTGTTGACCTTAGTCCTCAAGATAGACTATTATATACTAAATCAGATAATTCTTTTAAGCATTTTGCAGCTCAATTAGGAAGAGGAGCAGAAGCATTTCGAACTGCTCAAGAATGGATTAAGTCTAATGATAAACAACGTCAAGGAATGGCAGGAGCTTATTATAATGCATTAAGGACTAGAAGAAAAATCTGTCTTAATAATGTTAATAAAGTAAATGCTGTAAAAGAGATTGTTGATTTATTTCCTGGAAGGAATGGTCTTATTTTTAGTGCAACTACGGAGTTTGCGGATATTCTTCAAGAAAAACTTGGAGATATCTCTATGACTTTTCATAGTAAGCTGGGTAAAAAGGAACAGACTGATGTAATAAAGAAATTTAAGGATGGTAGAACTAAGGTTAGATACCTAAGTTCTGTACAAGCTTTAAATGAGGGATTTAATGTTCCTGACTGTTCTGTTGGTATAATCGCAGGCAGTAACTCTACTAAAAGAACTATGATTCAACAATTAGGAAGAATAGTTCGTTTTCAAGAAGGAAAACATGCTATCATTATCAACTTGTTTACTCCTGATACCCAAGAGGTAAAATGGATGAATAAGAGATTATTGGGGATACAACAATCTTTGATTACAAATACAAATCTAGAAGGTTTTATACAAATGTTTAATATTGATCAAGAATGCGTGATAAAATAACAAATTTTATAGAAAAATATGGATTATGGTTATTTTCCATTTGGATGCTAATAATTGTAATACTTTGTAAATATCATAAACCATGAAAATAGATATTGATGTTAATAAACTGATTAGGAACGGTATAACTCCTGATCAGTTTGTTTTGTTAAGCTTGTGTTATTATAACCAGCATGACAGAATAAAAAAACTATTTGGTATTCAAGAAGCTTTGTCTCTTCGTGATAGTTTAGTAGATACAAAATATATACTAAGCAAAAAGAGAACAAGATTTAAAGATACCATTGTCAGTAAAGCCAATGTTAGTAAACTTAT
>JABSQI010000258.1 GCA_013215905.1 Legionellales bacterium
ATTATGTAGAATTTTTTGTTCAGGATGATCGTGTAGGAATTTCAGCTGAAAATCAAAAGGATCTATTCAAAAAATTCTACCAAGTCGATACATCAACAAGTAGAAAAAGAGGTGGAAGTGGGTTAGGTTTAGCAATTTGTATATTATCTAAACCTAAATTATTGCTACTCGATGAACATACTAGTGCTTTGGATCCTAGAATGGCTGAACTGGCCATAAATGAAACAGTCAAATATCTAACAAAAGAAAAAATTCCATGTATTATGACAACTCATAATTTAGATCATGCACTTAGGTTTGGTAATAGATTATTAGTATTAAAAAACGGAAAAATTGCCTTAAATTTGCTTTATGAAGAGAAAAAAAAATTAACTAAACAAGACTTATTTTCTATATATTACTGATTAATCTAACTTGTGTTTTACTCGAATACTATTAAATGACTCAATTTAAAAGAATCTTATTTATTATCTGCTATTCTTTAGTATAGAAAGTTTAAAGTATAATTGAATTATTATTCTAAGGAGTAATATTATGAGTCCTAAAGAGTTACGTTTCGCACTAATGAAATTTAGTCAATATTACCGATATCAGACTACTCTTAAGACTGATCGAAAAATAATGGATTTAGCTATTATAAAAATTTGATTTAATGTATGGATGTGTTTCAGCTAATAGAGAGTCTGTAATGTTACATCAAAAAGAAAGAGACAAATTAGCAAAGGCAGGTTTAGGTTTAAGGAAGATTTTTAAGAAAAACAGTAGGCTTGCTTCACTATATGATGATATATTAACTGATATAAAAAAAGTTGCAAAAGAGTATGATGTGAATTTGCAGTCGGCAGAGCAGAATTGCCGGAATGAATTTGAACAGGATATTAAACAAGATTTCAGTCCAGATAATAGTTTGTAGATTTAGGGAAAAGGATGGTTTGATATTTTACCATCGCGTTATTATTAATTAAATATTGCAGAGAATATGCCTGCTCCAAAGTTAGATGATTTCTTGGATCAAAGACTAGAGTTATTGATTAAGAGATATAAAGAAACACAAGGCTTTAGTAAACAATATAGTCAGGATGATTATTCTAATATTATAATTCCACAATTTGATATTAGTTTTTATGATGTTAATGGACAATCTGAAAAATATGATGGGATAACATGGGGTGAGATAGTTACTCTACAATTGTTACAATATTATCTCAAACATGATACCTATAGAAATGATCTTAAAAAACACTTAAATGAAAAAGAGATATTAGAATTCGATGATTATTTAAAAAATCAGCGTAATGCATGGTATTTTACACAATCTCTAAATACATATCAGGAATGTTTAGATGAAGAAACAGCAAAATTACTTGGTATTGATATTGCTCTTAAAGATTTGCAATTTAAGTTCGCAGAAAGACCAATATGTGAAACTATTTTTCCTAAACATACTAGTGGGCATATTTCTACAAGTCAGATCCCTCTTAATACAAATAAAACTGTAAATACAATAGATGAAGCTTTTGATTATGAAGGAGCGCAGAATAATGAGACAACTCAAAGCTATACTAATCATGAGTCTTTTGAAGGTAATGAGTCTAATACTACAACAGGGTATATAGAACAGGAAGGTATCCAAGCAACAACACAACCAATTAATCCTCTCTCAAGTTTGCAATCGAAAGATTTAGAAGTAAAAAAAGAAAAATTTTTTAGTGATATTTTGACTGAATGTGAAAATCAAGATGAACTTTTAGTAGTTGAAAGAGATTTTGATAATATACAGCCCATTGATTTGAAAGATGTTTTGAATAGTTTATATAATGAAATGAAAAAATTAAATTTAAATTATGCAAATAAAGCTTCAAAAAGTTTGTTTAATTTAAATAAACCTAGCCCAGAGAGGTATAAAATAATCATCTCAGTAAGAAATAGAATAAATGAGATAATGGCTGCAGACATTCCACAGCCTGCTTATGGAATGGGTCCAAGTAGCGAGGAAATAAAAATAAAAGCTATTATAGAATTAATTCAAATAAATAAAGAGAAGATAGAAAAGCATCACAAAAATACTGGTAAACTATCATCTATGCGTAATAGTAGGTTAGCTAACCTGTATGATAATTATCTTGAATCTTTTAAAAAAATATCTCATGAACTAGATATAGATCTTGAACGGGAACAAGGATTTGAGGCTTTACAAACAGTTTTACCAGAATATGCTGAGAAAATTGCAAGTGAGCATGATAATAAACCTAAGAATAACTGATTTAAATTATTAAGCTATCTTGGGATAGTCAGATATGTTGTGCTTCCATTCAAACCACATTTTTTGGATAGGTAGATATATTCCTAGCATAATAGGCAAATCTTCTTGTAGAGATATAACTTTGGCATAATGGCTGAGTTGCTTGCCATACTGTAATTTAATTTCTTCTAAGTTAATATCATTCTCTGATTTACTAATTATAATTTTATAATCAATAATCCAACGAATTCTATTTTCAATAAAAGTACGATCTATAATGATATTAACTATTTTATTATTAATCGAAGAAGTTATTGGGATCTCACATGCTGAACATTTATGGCTAGGATTTAATATCCAGTTCCCTTTTTTATCAGTTACTGTGTTCAAAATAGCAGTTCTGATTAGATTTACAGATTTTAGTAGCGAATATTTAGGCACGCCTGAATGGATCAATTTTTTTGATAAAATATTTCTTGCTATTAGATTATTAAATTTTGCAGTTTTTAATAAATTATTCTCTACTATTAAACCTAAAATATCATGTGTGATTGTGCCAATGCTGGTGTATGTTATTTGTTCGATAATATTATAAGGGTTAATATTTTTGTTTGATTGTTCAAGTAGAGAAAGAGAATTTGTGATGGTAGGATTTTTTATATTTTTTATTCTATACAAACTATCGTCTATATAATTATCTTGGGTGTGTTTAGTACTTTGAATATTTTTGATATTAGAATTTTCTATAAAATAACTCCAGAATGGATAAACGAAACTTGTTTTTGAGGGTTTATATTCATCAATATCAATCAAAATTAATCCCTTATAAAATACCGTGAGGGTTAAAAAAAGGTACAACAGTAATTTAGGATATCTCCACGGATTTTTGTCGTACATCCTAGGTTTTTTTCTACAATATAGC
>JABSQI010000259.1 GCA_013215905.1 Legionellales bacterium
TCACATAGGCTTGTCCTCTTTGACGTCCTTCAATTTTTAGTGCCTTTACTCCTGCTGAAACAAGACGCGGTATTTTGGATATTATGTTTAGGCTAGATGGTTCGTCAAATAAGTAACCTACAGAATCATTTGCTTTAAATCTTCCTTTGCATAGCGTAGGGTATCCGGCTGATTCGCCTTCTTCAAATTTATTTATAGTAAACTTGTCAAGTTTACTAATCAAATCAGTGTCATTTTTTTCATATCTTACATGACTTGCTGGAGAACATACTCCTTTGGTATTAGGCGCTTCTCCAGTAATATATGATGATAATGAGCATTTACCCTCTGCCATAACACATAAACCACCAAAAGCAAAAATTTCTGTTTCAACTTGTACTTCTTTACATATTTTTTCGATTTCGTCTAATGTTAATACTCTTGGTAGAACTACTCTTTTTACATTAAAGTTTTCTGAGTAGTAATTAATAGCATGGGTACTAGATGCTGATGCTTGGACTGATAGGTGCTTGCGTAAATTTGGATAATTATTTTTACAATAATCAAGTAAACCAATATCAGCTAAAATAACAGCATCCACTTTTAAATCATTGGCATCACTGAGTGAAGTTTTCCAAATATCAGTTTTTCCTGCTTTAGCAAATGTATTAATGGCTACATAGACTTTGGTATTTTTGGCATGAGCATATTCAATACCTTCAGCTAATTCTTTTTTGTCTAGATTTAACCCTGGAAAATTTCTAGCATTAGTTTCATTCCTAAATCCGACGTATACTGTATCAGCGCCAGCATCAACCGCTGCTTTCAATCCTGGTAGGGTGCCAGCTGGGCATACTATCTCAATAGATTTTTTCATAAGGGTTTTCCTTTATTAAGTTTCAATCTCATTGATTGGAGTTTATTTGATAGAAGTTCTTTTTGCTTTTCTAGTGTTTTTAATTTAGCTTCCATATCTTTTATTTTTGAATTATGTAGGTTGGTTTGTGCTTGTAAATCACCAACAATAGATTTTTTAATTTGATCTAAATTCTGATCGGATTTAATGACAATAAAGCTAACTAAATTTTTTACAAAATGAATTATTTTTCCAAATGAACTAAATTTTTCATCAATATCTTGATTTATATTAACGCTCTCTGCTTCGAGTATATTGCGTAAAGCTACTATTATAGTCGTATCTCCCTCGACTGTAAGCTGTCTAGAAAAAAATAAAGCATCTCCGTCTTTTTCTCCCTCAAGCATATTAAGAAAAAAACCAATGGGCGCAGAAATTTTGGTAATATCATTTCCCATATATTTATCGTCATCAACAATTATAATTTTTAGATCATTCTTAGTAAATTCTGTTAGAAAACTAAAAGGGAGATCTATAGGGTCTAAAATCATAATTGCAGGTGAAAATTCAGCCATTCTTTGTATTACATTTGGATGCATTTCAACAAATGAGTTAGTTAATATATCAATAGTTTTTTGAATTAATGGACGGGGAATTAATGGGGAAGTTAGCGAGCTCATTAGTGAAACAATAGAAAATGGTTTTGTATTATTTTTGTTATCCATAATTTATTCGTTATTAATGATATTTGTAGTTATGATACGCATCTTATAAGATACATGCAAATAATCTTTATATTTTTGAGTATAATTAATTTCAAAATCCTGAATGTTCTTCTTTTAAGAATTTGTCTTCCTCTGGAGTGGTTGTTCTTCCAAGGATTATATTTCTGTGCGGGAAGCGACCAAATCTCTTAATAATATCCCGATGTTCTTTTGCATATTCTAGATTATTTGTTAGCCCATATTTTTCAAATAATTTGACCGACATATTTTGATCTAATATATTTTCACTATGCATAAATGGCATATATAAAAAAGCAAGTTTATCAGAACTTATATTTTTATTATGCCCTTTATTTATCGATAATTTTGCGTACCTTAGTGCTAAATTATCAGTTTCAAATGATTTTGGAGTATTCCGAAACATATTTCTAGGAAACTGATCTACTACTATTATCAATGCTAGAGCGCTATCTGCTTTTTCTAGCCATGACGTTAGTTTATTTTCGCGAGCCTTATTGTATAGAACCATGAAATTTTCCGAAATTTTTTTATCAAAATCAGAATCTTTTTTAAACCACAATGCTTTATGATCTTTATCAAACCAAAAATTTAGGACATCTTTATATTCAGTGTTGGCATGTGTAATTTGAGTAGTAGACATGATAATTATAATTAATAATTTCCTAATTATATAAGTACTAATCATTTATTGTATGCTATTTTATACACGCAAAATAAATTTTCAAAATATATTGAATAATTAATTATAGTTCTAGTTAGTCTCTATGCAAATAATATTATAAAAACATTGTTTGTTTATTTATCATAATGAGAATATTAGATATAATTTATACTATAAATTATAATTTGCTTGATTAATTCCAGGCTAATTTATCATTATAGCCATTTTTAGCTAAATTATTGAAATTAAATGGATGAATATTTGTTATAGGCTTAGCCATTGGTTTTCTATACCATAGTCCTTGCCAGGCAGATTGGGGTTTGATATATAGTTTTATACCTTGGTTAGTTGCTATAGCAAATGCTGCCCTATGTGCGCCATCATATACTCCATAATATTTCTTACCATGGAGCTGTTTTTCATATACCTGAATAGGATATTTTTCAGTATCAAGACCATTCTTTTGCCAATTTTTTATGTTTGCATAATATTTTTTAGGAGAGTGATCTCTGGTGCCTTCATAATCTTTAATAAATGTATGATAATCTGTATTTGACGGTACTTGGGTTGCATGAAGTGATTTGGTTACAAAATCGTAGTGGGGAGTATCAACTAATTTACTGCCAGTTGCAGTTTTAAATAGTTGTTGGTAAATTAAAATGTCTTTAGCTTTATTCGAGGTTAAATATATAACTGGGTAACCTAAGAAATTTCCAGGTTGTTTAGGGAATATTTCTTGGTTAGTTAGGGTATTTGTTGCAAATCCTTTTTTAGTAAGATCTTTTCTAGACTGTCCATTGATTGTTAAATTATGAATTACTTCTGAACGGGTAAATATTTTTTTATTTATGACTTCATTAGGACTAAGATCAGTATTAATTATAGCTGAGATTAT
>JABSQI010000026.1 GCA_013215905.1 Legionellales bacterium
CTTATATTAAATTCATCTAACTTAAATATTGTGTATTTGCGGTAACTATCCTCGAAGAAACCAACAAAAATTTTTTATTATAGCATTTTTGTATTTCTCAAGTAAGTTCAAAATTCCCTCAAGACCAATTACTTATAACAATTTCCACAAAATATTTGCTAATCTCTAAGAAGATAACATTAGTTATTATACATTATTTGTACAATTTCACAATTACTAGATAATATCGTAAATAATAGGTTTGCATATAATTTATCTTAGTATAGATTGTTTTTAGACAAAATGTATTTATTGGATATGATTTCTAAATTTTATTTCCTATAAAATACAAAATCTTTGTTAATTTACATATAATACAAAACTTAACTTAAGGAAAACAAAAATAAGGAGATTTTTATGAAAAAATTTTTTTTTGTAATAATAAGCACATTGTTTGTAACAAACACTGTTTTTTCAGCTGTAAGCCAGATTGTCATTGAAAATACTGCAAATAAAAAACTACGAGTAATATCCTATGACCCTAGCAATTTACAGATCCCTCAAAATGCTTTAGGCGCTTATAGGCTTTTCAGTGATATTCTATTAGATTCCAAGAGGCGAGTATTTGATCTTCCTGCAAATCAAACAGGAACTATAAATGTTAACAACGAAGCAAATGTTGATTTTGGCTCAGGTACCGTTTACATAGGGGGAATAACTGAAGGAGCTGAAACCGACACAACAAGTTGTTGTTCTAAATTTTTGGCGTGTCTAAGCTGCTGTGTAAGTTATGTTAATTCCGTAGGACTAAATGGATGTAGAATTACAGAATCTAATCAAGAAAATGCCGTAGTTAAAATATCAATAGGAAGCCAAGGATATTGTACATGCATAGCAGGAGAGAATTGCCAATCAACTACTGATCCAATTGGTTTAACAACAAATCAATCTGGAATAACAATATCTAGCAATCTTGAAATCCAAACCAGTACACAAATCAAACAAAACGAAATAAAAGATGATTCAGAAATAAGATAGTAATTTTTAGAACATACTCTTGCTAAGTGGACAATTCTAGCAAGAGTATGTTTCTTACTATTTAGATAAATAAAATTTATATAAATTATATAGTATTAATAATATATATAACTATTTTACTATTAATAGTCTTGAAATTACCTAAGTCATATACTTAAACTTCTAGTGACTATCTGAGTTTCTGAAATTTATTAGTTTTGATAATTTTTTTTAACTTGTCTCTTCAGTCAAAGCTAGTTTTATACTAAGTAGAATTAACATACTTCCAGTTATTTTGTTTATCCAATACTTAATACTAGTAATCTTTCTATTAATTTTTTTAGTTGAAAAAAATACTGCTACAAATCCAAACCAAAAAAATGTTGTCAAAAGTATTGCAAGTCCATAAATCGACATTATACTCATGGGAGTATCAACATCGACTACTACGCTAAATATACTGAGGAAAAATAGTATAGCTTTTGGGTTCAAGATATTCGTTAATGCTCCTCTAAATATTGCAGTAGTCGTAGACAGAATTTTTACATCACTATCATTATCAGAAATTTGATTTTTATTACTTCTAGAAAAAACCATTTTTAACCCCAAAGTTACTAGATACAGGCAACCCAATATTTTAATAATTGCTAAAAGCCAAAAATGGTTTTTTATTATGCTGCCAAAACCTAAAACTATATAACTAAGATGTATAAATTCACCTAAAGTAATTCCTAAAGCTGTTACTATACCTATTCTACGCCCATACGCTAAGCTATTATGAGCCACTACTGCAAAATCGGGACCAGGACTAACTAAGGCAACAAGATTCAACAAGATAATCTGCACCAGAGTCACCATATAAAATGAATGAAAGAGATCAAACATAAGGTTCTCCAAATAAATGTCTATAATACTGCATACTAAGATTCTTTGTCTATACAAACTATGCTAGAAAACACCTTCGAATTAGGAATCAAAATGGTTTTATCTTTTGTATCAAGACTAGTATACCTTAGATCAATCCCACTAATATTGCCACTAAACCCAGAAACTTCTATCTGATTTCCCAACTTAATTGGTCTATACAGTAGTATAAGAATACCTGCCAAAATATTTGAAATAATATCCTTTATTGCAAAACCTATAGCAAAACCAGTAAGACCCAACCCTCCGATCATAGCTCCAACATGAATTCCTAAAGTTCCTAAAGAGGAAATTAGGCCAATTATAACCATGATAATTCTAAAAATTTTCCCTAATAGTTGATAAATATAGATATTCTGTGCAGTATTTCGCATTGATAATCTAAATATTATTTTTTCCCCAAGATAAGCAAATACTAAAAATATAGCAAGTATAAAAATACTTATTGCAACTTTAGGTAAGAAGATATCTAATCTAGCAAACAAATTCTCTATATAATTCATTATTAAAGGTTTACTTTATATTTAAAATGTTCAAGACTATATGAGAAATTATTAATAATATAAATTATAAAAAATTCTCTAATTCTTCTAAATGCTCTTGCTCATCTCTTATTATATCTTGTATTGTCTGATATAAAATAACATTCTCATGAGGGATCTCCTCAATAAGTTTTTTATAACTAGATATCGCTTGTTTTTCTTCATTAATATTTATAGATAATATTTCATCAAGACTACTCGCTGGTACAAGATCCTCAGTGCTAATCTCCATAGAAGGCACTCCTTTTAATGCTAATATTCTATGCCTAATTTTTTCAGCATGTAGTATTTCATCTGTGCTTATTTCTTTCAATCTTAGTGAAATAATCTCAGCATAAGGCCCCGATACACATGCTGCATGAGTAGCATATCTAATTGCACAAGCATGTTCTTGGGCAAGCAAAACATTTAATTTCTTTACAATTTCCTTGGCTTCCACTTTTTCCTCCTATTTATATAATACTATTCTATCATTCAGACCCATAAAATTCTATTTTACTTAAAACCTAAATCAATAAGAGAAAAATTTGTGTTCTTAGATATTTTAATATACAGTGAGTATAATGAATATTCGCCATATTTTCTCCCAGATTAGTTTATTTAAAACAATAATTGTAGCCCCAGTAAATTTAGTAAGACAAGGAGAAATCAACGGAGCAATTAATCTATCTAAACAAAGTAATTCTTTCATTTTTTTAGAAGAAGGTGTATGGAAAGGAGAAAAGAATATTACAACCACAAATCAATATAAATGGACATTTTTTGAGCATTGCATAACTCTGCATTGTTGCAAAGGGAAAAACCACAAACACCTTTCAGAGTTTGTTCTTAACCAATATTGCATAAATAAGCTAATATCAGGAACAGATTATATCTGTAATAAGGACTTATACAAACCAAAAGTTAAATTTTTTAATTCCTCAATACTACTATCGTGGAAAATAACAGGCCCAAAAAAAGACTATTCAATTTTCACATACTATTATTAATATTAGTAGATATAGCTTTTAGAGTAGAAAAGGATCATAAAAAATCTTGCCCTTAGCTGCCTTAGTAAGCATAAGGCAAAACGAATATGATTCAGATATGAGTACTATAATGAGTGGAGTTACTTACTTGTAGCAAGCACCAAATTTTCTTAGATTTTACATAGATACCATAGATTTAATTTTAGATGTCATTTTTTTAGTATCACTAGATGATTTAATTGTATGATTAAAATTTTTCTCCATCTTTCCTACTATAGATTCAAGTCTAGTAGTTATCTTTTGTGCATCATTAGCTACTTTAATTGTTGCATTAGCTGTATCATTTAAATTCTTTTCGATATCTTTAACCATAGAATCTAGTTTGGTAGTAATTTTTTTCGCATCTTTTGTTAATTTAGCCGTTGCATTAACAGTATCACTTATACTCTTATCTACATTTTGAACAATAGACTCAAGTTTAGTGGTTATTCTTTTTGCGTCATTAGACACCTGAATAGCTTTATAGGAAAAAATTACACAAAGAACTATGAAAGCTAGATAAGCTATAAATCTAATCAAATTGTTAATTAATGACATAAACTCTCCATCTGCAGTTTTATTGGTAAGAACTAAATAACATCGAAATTCTATCACAGATAGTCAGTACATACTAGCAACCAACTTTAAAATTATTAAATACAAATCTAAGGCCTCAAACCTTAAGCGCACAGTTTCTTAATATATATAGTATAAATAGATTTTCTCATCTAACATTAATGAAACAACTTTTAAAATCAAGTTGTTAATAATTTGCGAGTGCATCAGAACACAAGTAAAATTAAAATATGTTTTAATAAATAAGTAATATGAAAATAGGAATCCATTGTTTTATATCTGGCAAGGTACAAGGAGTTTGGTTTAGACAAAACTCTCTTGAATATGCGATTAAATTAAATTTAACTGGTTGGGTAAGGAATTTAATAGATGGTAGAGTAGAATTAGAAGTATATAGAGAGAAAAAATATATTAGCCAATTTATAGAATGGTTAAAACAAGGTCCTAAACACGCGTCTGTCTCTCAGCTTGATTACAAAGAAATTAAAATCATAAATTACAAAACATTTACAATTAAAGATACAGGAGGTATATAATGAAAAAAATAGCTGTTATATTATCAGGTTGTGGATTTCAAGACGGTTCTGAAATACATGAAAGTACACTCACTCTTCTGAGTCTATCAAAAGCAAACATACCATATCAATGTATGGCACCTAATATTAATCAAGTTAAAGTATATGATTACTGTGATAAACAATATAAAGATCACGAAGTTAGAAAAATCCTAAATGAAGCAGGTAAAATTGCCAGATGTGATATTCTAGATATTGCAAAATGTGACCCGAATAATTATACAGCTGCAATATTCCCTGGAGGGGCTGGAGCATCTACAACCTTATCCAATTTTGTAATCGACTTTAATAATTATAAAGTTCAAAAAGACATATTAAAATTTTCCGAAAAATTAGTAGAACAAAAAAAACCAATGGGATTTATTTGTATAGCCCCATGTCTCATTCCTGGTATTTATAAAAAAAGCATTAAATGTACAATTGGAAAAGATCCAATTGTAGCAAAAAAATTAGAGCAGCTTGGTTGCCAACATTTAGAATGTTCAGCTGATGATATTGTCGTGGATGAGGCTTATAAAGTTGTAACTACTCCAGCATACATGCTAGCTAAAAATATTAATGAGGTATACAAGGGGTTACAAAAGCTTGTTAATAAAATCAATGAACTAAGCTAAATCTCTCATGATCAAATGCAAGGGCTTTATGCATGATATAAACGTTCTTAACTCAGTTTGGTCATGAGAACTCGAAAATATATCAATACAAATTCAAATGTACTCATGTTTATATAAGAGAGCAAACAGACAAAGATACCCAACTAATAGAATTATTTAAATAAACATTAGTTTTTTAAAAATCTAATTTGAGCAAAAAAATGTTGTAAATTTGCAAAAGATGGATATTAAAAACACACTGATATTGCAAACACATTATATTTAAAACAAAATTAGTCGATATTTGGAAATAATGTATTATAAAATAAGTTATGCAAAAACTTCTTTTTAAAATTATATATCTTCTCGTGATTATAAATAACGCATTTAGCCTAGAGTCTATTGCACTGATTAATAATACGGGATTTCGTATCTCTTTATATTATACCTATGAAACAGTTTCTGGGAATATCCTAAAGAAAGAAACTGATTTAATTAAAAATCGTGGCCATAAAATACTATATGAACAAAAATATAGCTCTACCAATAAACAACTTTTCAATGCTAGAGATATTTACGTACCTTATCGGCCTAAGGCATTAAAAAGCCCTTTAAGAATACTAGCAATAAGCATTTATACAGCTAATAAAACGGTTGTAAAAAAATACACTAATACGATTTCCAATATTAGTAATTTAATTATAGAAATGCTAGGGCAAACAAATAAAATAAATGATCTTATTATTGATATGGTCAATACAAATAATTTAGAAGTAAATCCACAATTTGTAAATCAAACAAATGGAAGTAATTATACATATTCTCTTTCTTTTGACCCGTATACAAGTAAGTTTAGTATAGCTGAAAAAGAATCATATCATAGATAATATTTAAGCGCGTCAAAATTTACTGTGTAGGCTGAGGTGAAATATCTCGCTGCTTATGTCACCTCAGCCAGAATCTCAACAACAAAACATCAAAATAAAAAAGTTTTTGGAAGTCTAGAGGCAAGAATACAGAAACTTCTGAACAGGGGAGACGCGCCCACTGAAAATTAATCTTGCTCCAATCCATCAAAAACATATCCATCCCATCATTTATAATTTATTGATAATATCAAAATAATTACTATAAAAAAGACTATTTTGAAAATTCTTGTAGGGTTTTACTGCTCTATTAATCAAAGATTTACGTCATTTGGTGTGACTTAGCGTAAAGATATTGGTTGGGAACGTTATTTTTTACAAATGTCTTTCAATTATAAAAGTCTCTTCTGGAACATATTTTATTTGCTGATTATTTTCAATCTGAATAGCTTTGTCTAAATTATTATTTATATGAAAATCCAATTGAATTTTTCTATCTGAGACAAAAATATCATTAATTTTAATATTGCCTAGTTCAATAGTAATAGAATATTGATAATAGTATTTAGCAATTAAATTATTTATTTCTGATGGTAATCCATTTTTCTTGGGTAATTTTGAAAACAATCTGTTATAGCCTTCTACTAAAAAAATATTATTTACATTCTTCAACATACCAGTAGATGCAAGCATGTTATAAGTATAAAAATATTTTGCCTTGACGTTTATAGATGCAGTTACTTTATGAGTATAAAAATACTTTACTTTGACGTTTTTAGTTCTGCTTGATAAATCATAAGTACGACGTGATAAATCTTCATAAGCATGGTTAGAAGAATCTGTTAATGAAAATTGTTTTGATGTATGAATAGTCTGATCATCAACTATTATTTCCCAGTCTACATCTATTTTTGAGCCTGTACCTAAATCACATAAATGTGCAGATACACAAAGAGCTACTGTGATTTCGGTTAGACAAAACAAAGCAAGAACAATTGATAAAATAGTAAATTTTTTATTAAACATTTTTTTGTATTATTTAAAGACGGTTTTCAAAATTGATTTAACAGGCACCAAGCTACGTACAACCCAATATGTGTAGCTGTTGCTTCATTCGGTAAATCATCTGGGAAATCGCCACCATAGTGCCAAGAAGAATCATCATATTTCATTTTATTTCCATATTATCTTTCTTCGTCAAAATTTTCTTGATTCTGAGCTTTAATCTCTTCAATTTGATCAACAGGAAGTTCTGTAACTTCACTTATTATATCAACATCCATATTTTTCTTAAGCATATTTAAAGAAGTTTTTTTTAAATGGTTAAACCCTTCGTTTCAAATCACGATAGAAATTTTCATGAACCCCTAAAGCCATTAAAAGCCTCGAAGCTTCATCCCATTCATAGGCAAGTAAAAATTCTTGTAGGTTGACTTTGAATTTATGTACAAACACACATTTAAGCTCCCCTTTCTTTTCTTCGCCTATAGTCGGCTCTTTAATGATTTTTTTTATTTCCTCATCAACTACTACTTTTACATTAAGATGTAATTTTTTATACGCTTTTTTAAAAGCTGGCATTTGCTTTATTTGTACGTTAGCCATCGCTAAATTCAAATGGCTCTGCCAAACTTCGATCGGTATTTTTAGATATTAATAATTTCTTTACAAAATCAACAGGTAAATCAGGATTCTCCAAGGCACATTTCCCTACCCTAGCCCAAAATTCAATCTGACTGGGAATAGTCCTAAACTCTGCTTTAGCCACTTTTTTTGCCTCGTTATATATCTCATCATCAATTCTAATAGGAACACTCACACCATCACCTACATACGCATCTAATTGCTACATTTGTAGTATACGCAATTTCAGATTAATAGTCAAGTAGTCCTCGACATCCCTGTTCGTCTACTCCATTCCCCAGCTCTTAGTTTTTTCAAAGCAATATTTATTCCATGCTCAACCGTCATAGATTGTCCTGTCTCATAACTTAATTGCAGATTCCTAAACCTAACTTGATAAGCTATTTCATTAGCAATTTTTGTTATTTGTCTATCATCACTAGTTGTGAATCAGAATATTTTAATTGCAATAACTTTTCTTCAAGACCTAGCATATTAGCACTGTAGAACTTAGCCTTTTCTGCTCTTACATAACCTAATGGCTTTCTTTCTCCAATAATTGTAATATTATCAAATGAACCATCATCATTAATTAGATCTGCTCTTTTTTCTGTGGATCAGCTCATGAATTATTAAGTTTACATATTCATGAATATCAACTACTATGACCTCTATCATAAATAAAAATAGAATACATAATGAGAATTAAAAATATAATTCCCCTTAAAGTGATACTCCCCTTAATTTACATATTTTTATACGCCCTAAATTTGCACGCTAACGTTACTCTTAACCATGAAAAATTTAAAAATGCGGTAAGCCCATTTATTAATGCCAGTTGGAGAATTTCAGGAGATGAAGTTTTTTTTACAAAAACGCTCATAGACAAAACTGGTAATGTAATAAAAACAGTTGAACCGTCTGGAAACTTCATGATATATGAAGAAAATAATAGTTTGATATCTGTTAATTATTTACCTACACAAAAAAATAAAATACAAACCCTGCAACTACAGATGAATAATCCTATACCAACAATGTACAACCCCCATGAATTCCAAGGTTTTGCTAAGTATTTCAATTCCAGCATTCCAATAAAAATAAACTCAGATGGGGAGATATCTTATCTCTCGCAAGATAATACTATTTATCATATTAAAGAAAACGAATGGATTGGTTGGAAAATGCGATTTATTTTTTTCATTATTTCTACCAAAAATGCTGATATAAATATTAATGATAAAAATATACAAATAGTCTGGTCAAATAGTGAAAATGTTTCTTTGAAAATGCATAGTGGAATAAATCAACCTTTTACCTCAAATTTTAATATTAATTTAAATAAGGCTAAATATTTACAATTTTGGGGTTGGTTTCAATTTATATGTAAAACACTTGAGTATTTACTTGATTGGATAAATAAAATCACTCTTGGTAGTGGCGGTCTATCTATTATTATTCTAGCGATAGTAATAAAAATCTTTTTTTTGCCAATAAGTCTATTTGCAATTAAATATAAAAGAGAAGCAAACAGAATAAGTTCTGTTTTAGAACCTAAAATATCCGCTATAAAACAAAAATATAAAGGAGAAGAAGCTCACAATAAAATTATGGCCGTATATGATTCTATGGGGATTTCTACCTTCTACTCTTTGAAACCTATGTTTGAGATGTGTTTATTAATTCCCATTTTAATTGCTCTTTTTAATGTACTGGGGGAATATCAGAATTTCCAATCAACATCTTTCTTATGGATCAAAGATTTATCTCTACCTGATACTATATTTCATTTACCATTCTTTATTCCTTTTTTTGGTAACGAAGTAAATTCACTACCATTTATGATGACTGCAATTTCAATTATAGGCACCGTTTTTTTTAATATAAGCACTGCTGCTCCAGAAGCTTTGGCTAAACAAAAAAAGAATCTTTATTTGCTGTCTTTTGTCTTTTTTATTTTGCTGTATTCATTCCCTTCCTCTATGATTTTATATTGGACAATGAATAATATAATACAATTAATTCAACAAAGATTTATAAAAATCTAATTATCTATTATTGCCTATAGTAAATTTCTTATGCTTATCTTCTATAGAATAGTAGTAAGTAATTCCTTTACGTAAACTGCCCCTACGTTATCACTTCTCCCAAGATTAAATACGTAATTTGATATTAATTCATTATTTATAATTTTATTCTGTGCTTTCTGTATATATTCAGAGATATTATCTAATTCATCTGTATCAATAATCACGCCTATTTGCTCTCTTATAGTACTCTCAAGTGGCTCTAAATTTAAAATCTCAAATTTCTCATTATTCACCTTTCTTGGTACATCTATAAAAAGTACTGGCTTTTTCAATCCAAATGCATAATCTAAGGCAGCTCCAGACCAGTCGCTTAACATCAGATCTGCTTGGTGTATAGAGTCTGTACCTGAAATATCTATATCATATTTAAATTGACTATTTTTGGAATATTTATTTAATATTACATTCAATTTATCTGATGCAAATTTTATGGTTTGTGGATGGGGTCTTAGTATTACATTATATCCTTGCCGTATAAGTATCCCTACCAAAGTATCCCCTACTGTTTCTATAGTACTATTACTACCCCATGATGGAGCTACCAATACAGTTTTAATTGATTTTGTTTTCTCATTATAACTAGAAGTATTTTTAGCTTCTTTAATGATATTATCTAGCCTTCCATATCCGTGTTTGATAATATTTTTAGCTGGTAAGTTACGTTGCTCTATGATTTTACTAATTTCCCTAACATGATGCGAACCTGAGCAGAATATAGTGTCATAGTGATCAAAAGCTCCTTATCTATATAACATGTGCAAACTAACGAGTGAATGCTGTACATAGACATAATGCACTGGATATTTTGAACGTTTGACCTGATATTGGTGTAAATCTGGCATAGTCATTATCATAATATCTGTTTGCATATTTTCAAATAACCAATTCCTGATGAATCCCATATCAATAAGAAAGGTCTTATAAGAAGCATGTCTAAGATATAAGCCTGGGTCATTTATATCAGAACTAATATAGCAGACATGAACTCCTAAATTTAATAACTCTGTTACTAACCCTTTAAGATGAGCCCAGTATGCGCTGCCTTCTGAGTAAAACACAACTCTTTTACTTTCTTTAGGCAAGCCATTAAACTTTATCATATCCTTTAGATATCTTAAAAACTTCATCTTATTAATCCAAATCACAAAATTGGGATAACTCACCTTTTCTATATAAAGATTCATACAGCTCTAGATCAAAAGCTGTATCTGTCTCTAGCCAACCATTTTCAACAAGAGTAGCTTGAACTTGCCAACCATTATCAATTAATAACTGTAAAAAACTTGTCATGTGCATTTTTTGAAAAATTTGTTCATCATATAAAATAGACCGATCTAATCCTTGATAAAATTCTACGAGCAAAGGTATGTTATCTTTACGTATTTTGATTAACCCGGTATATTGACCATGAATACTATCGTAGTTAAGTGGTTTTTTGCCTATCTCAAGGATATTTTTATCATCAGCAAGAATTAACGTTTCTGCATCTTGTAGAGGATCATCTAACCTTGCTTCCCAATATTTTCTCCACTGTTTATCAATCATTATATTGATTTCTGAATCACTAGATAAGATGGCTTTTAAATTTTTGTTTTCATAAACAATATCTCCATAGGCTACGATGAGATCTTCATTTGATGATATTTTTTTTAATGCCTTGAAAAAAGTATCAACCATATTTGTAGAAGCAAACTGCTCATTCAAAATAATAGGCAGCCCTAAATACTCTAATTGTTCAGCACAATAACCTGCTGCAATGCTAATTTTAGATATATTATTTTCTCTTAATACCGATAACTGTCTTTCAATAATCGGGATCCCTAAAAGCTTTACTAAGCACTTTGGTTTATTAATAGTATAAGGTCGTAATCTAGTCCCTTGCCCAGCTGATAAAATTAATGCTTGTGTCATAATAGGAACTTCTTTAATAGCTTACAATCATAATCATTTACTGGCTCTTCCCTTTCAGGATGCCACATAATACCTGCTACTTTGTGGTGTCTATGATAAAAACCCTCTATATATCCATCATCATCATGTGAGAATACCTCTAGCCTTTTGCCTAAATCCTGACTGGATATACCCCAACCATGATAGCTATTAACCACATTAGATACCAGATCTGAAAATTCCGGAGTAACATTAACAGCATGTCTGGTGTTTATATGCCCCCTAACTATTCTTGTCAAGCTACCTCCAAAGTAAGTATTAATTAATTGCATTCCTCTACAAATTCCAACCACTGGAATATCATGTTTAATCGCATATGTAAGTAAAGCAACTTCAAAACTATCCCTCTCTGGGGCTATATCTTTCTCATCCTCTGCTAGTGATGCAATTGAGTTTCCACCTGTTAATATAATTGCATCTAGGTTTATCTCTTTAAATAATAATTCAATCATAGAAGGATTAATATTTGCTAAAAGTACAGGAAAACCATTTAGTTTATCAATTAAGCCATACCATCTTTGATCAATACAGTCCCTTCTTTCTTTATATGATACTTTTTCTTCTACTCTTAAGGTTATGCCTATCTTTCTCACACATACTCTCTAATAACCTGATTTGCACAATCTAGCTCAACTACATCCATTTTCATTATTCTTTCATACAATTTTTCTCCAACTCCAATTGCTGCAGGTAAATTCATTTCACCAGCTCTTATAGCCATATGAGAATTTGCTCCCCCGAACTTGGTAATAAGCCCTGATATCCCCTGCCCAAATAACCAATCATACCCAGGATCAGCTTGAGGTATCAATA
>JABSQI010000260.1 GCA_013215905.1 Legionellales bacterium
ACTCATTAGCTCATCACCTACTTGTGGGCCAATAAATTCAACCCTTTGAGCTGTAGCTCCAGGCAATACTTCTAGAACCTTTTTTACCAATGTGGCTTGTTCAAGTTTTGCTATAGGGGGTATATTAATCAATACATCCCTTGATGTACCATAATTTTGAACAACAACCTGTTCATAGCCACCTTCAGATAAATTTCGACGTATATCTTGAAGATCAGCTGATTTTTCATAGGCAATTTCAATTTGAGTACCACCAGTGAAATCCAATCCCCAATTTAGACCTTTCGTAGACAAAGTGAAGATTGCAAACACCATAAGTATTGCAGAAATAGATGCTGTAATATTACGTGTTTTTAGAAAATCTATTTTTGTATTTTTCTTAAAAAATTCCATAGCTTTAAACCTTTATACCAATCGACAAAGACTTCAACTTTTTGCCACCATATAGCAAATTGACTATAGCTCTAGTACAAGCAAGCCCGGTAAACATAGATGTAATCAATCCCAATATTAGAGTGATAGCAAAAGCTTGAATGGGTCCAGAACCAATTGCCAATAATACTATGGCCACTATTAAAGTAGTGACATTAGCATCTAAGATAGTCTCAAAAGCTCGATCATATCCTGCATATATAGCAACTTGAATAGATTTTTTATTTCTTAGCTCTTCACGAATTCTTTCATAAATCAGCACATTCGCATCTATGGCCATCCCAAGAGTAAGAACAATAGCAGCTATACCTGGCAGAGTAAGTGTAGCTCCAAGCCATGACAACAATGAAACTAACAAAAATAAGTTCAATACAAGTGCAATATTGGCAATTATCCCCAAAATTCGATAGTAAAGCGCCATAAATATTATGACTACAACCATTCCAACAGCCAATGATATAAGGCCTCTCTTAATATTTTCCATCCCCAAAGTTGGGCCTACTGTTGTTTCTTCAACAATTTCAACAGCAGTAGGTAGAGCTCCCGCTCTTAACAATAAGGCGAGATCTCGCGCCTCTTCTGGGTTAGATAAGCCAGTAATACTAAAATTTCTCCCAAGAGCACTTTGAATAGTTGCAACACTAATTAATCTTTCTATCTTTTTATGTACTTTAACGATCTTGCCTTTAACTTTTTTGGTAACAGTTTTATTTTCAATAAACAAAATTGGCATAGCTCTACCGATATTATTTCTTGTCACCCTATTAAACTTACCTTCACCCCCTCCTCCAAGAGCAATATTAACAGAAGGTTGTCCCATTTCATCAAAAGAAGAAATAGCTGAAGTTATTGAGTCACCACTTAGAATTATCTCCTCATTGATAAGAATTGGTCTTCCATAATATTCATACAATTTAGATCCAGAGGGTACAAAACCTGATTTAGCAGCCTCAAGTGGATCATTTTCTACATCTATTAAATGAAATTGCAAAGTAGCAGTCCCTCCCAAAATATCCTTTGCACGAGCAGCATCTTGAATACCAGGTAAGTCTACAGAAACTCTGTTAGCACCCTGCTGCTGTACCACAGCTTCAGTAACTCCTAACTCATTAACTCTATTTCTTAGAGTTAACATAGTTTGTTCAATAGTATGTTGTTTTATCTCTTGGAGGGAGGCTGGACTATAAACAACCTCAAGTATAAATTTTCCTTCAACTTCTTCTCGAATGGATTCTATATTGGTCATAGATTTATGAATTATGCGATATGCTTCATTGCGAGTTTCTTGATTCTTAAATGATAATTTAATTCCATTAGACTCTGTTTTTAATTGAGAATATCTAATACGTGCATCTCTCAAATCTTTTTTAGTAGAACGAACCAAGGCTTCCTGCTTGCGCTTGAGTATACTATTCACATCAACTTCGATTAATAAATGCACTCCCCCTCTAAGATCTAATCCTAGTTTCATAGGAGATGCATTAATTGCTCGTAACCATTTGGGGGTTGTAGGTAATAATGTTAATGCAACTGTATCATCTTCAGATAATTCATCTTTGACTAAATCTCTAGATTTTAATTGACTATCAGAATCATAAAATCTGATGAAAACATCATTATCTTTTTTAAGGATGGACTTAAAATTTATATTATTTTCCCTGAAAGATTTCTTTATAGAGGATATTTTTTCCTCATCAACTACTTTTTTATATCCAGCAGCGGATATCTGAATACCAGGATCATCTAGATATATATTTGGGATAGAATACAAAATACCTATTATACATATTGTGAATATTAAAGCATATTGCCACCAAGAATATCTATTCTGCATAGTTTCCTAACCTATTTTCTTCATCATCCCTTTCGGCAAAACACTTGCAATAGCATTTTTTTGTAATTTTATTTCAACGTTTTCTGCTATTGCTACTGTAATAAAATCATCTGCTATTTTAGTAACCAACCCTACAATTCCGCTAGTTGTAACAATTTCATCTCCCTTGGCAACACTAGCAATCAACTCTCTATGTTCCTTTGCACGTTTATTTTGTGGTCGCCAAACGATAAAATATAGAGCAGCCATAAATACCAAGAGCATTATCAAAGAACCAGAGGAACTTTGTCCAGATAAAGCAGTCCCACTGGAAACAACTTCAGCAGCATTTGCTGTGTTAATTAAGCTCATCATACTCTCCAACTAAATTTTGTACAACTCTACCACAAAAAATTAAACTTTGTAAACAAACCGATTCGCAAAATCCGCTAATGTACCATCTTTAATTGCTTGTCGAATATTTTTCATTAACTTTTGATAATAATAAATGTTATGGATACTATTCAACTGTACCCCAAGTATTTCACCACATCTATCCAAGTGGTGTAAATAAGAAACAGTAAAATTTTTACAGGTGTAACAATCACAATTTTCGTCTAAAGAAGACATATTATTTTTGTTCTGGGCATTTCTGATTTTTACTACGCCTTTAGAGGTAAATAAATGACCATTCCTTGCATTTCTAGTAGGCATGACACAATCAAACATATCAATACCATGCATTACTCCCTCTAAAAGATCTAGCGGAGTTCCGACGCCCATTAAATATCTTGGCTTATTAACAGGCATTAACAGGGTAACATTGCTTAAGATTTCCAACATTAGATCTTTTGGCTCTCCGACAGATAACCCCCCAATAGCATAT
>JABSQI010000261.1 GCA_013215905.1 Legionellales bacterium
ATTCTTCTATATTCGCCAAAATTTTATCGTCAAACACACCACCTAGCAGCTCATCTATTTTTAATTTAATCTCTGCTTGATCATCTTCTATATCATCTACAGAATCTTTAAAAAATTCATACCATTCGGCACTCATTGAGCCATTCAGACGTTTAATTTCAATCATCTCTAAAATACAATCACGATGAAGCAGACCTGCTCCCTTTTTGAAATACTTTAATGCTTTGTTGATATCTTTAGATACACCATTAGTGCCATTTTTAAATGCCAACCCCAACCTATAAAAAAGATATCCTTTGTTATAAAAACTAACCGAAAACACTAGACTGGCAATATCGTCACTATATTCCATAATCGTGTTTTTAGCCCTCTGCTCTTCAGACAACGTAATTGTTTGTGCCTGATTTATTACATTAACATTATCTTGCTTAAATGTTTCTATAGTCTTATTTAACATCATTCACCTCACTACTTAACTTATTAATATGGTTAACTACTTCTTTTTGCCTATGTTTTAACTCATCCAACTCATCTTCAGCCAAATTCATAAATAGTTTTTTTGCCTCTTGTGTCGCCCACTCCAAATCATCTTTATTTATCTTGCCAGCAACTGCTAAAGCACAATATTTTGAAATTTCATCTCCAACTTCCAAAATCCGCCACCAAAAAAAATTCTTTGGAATAGCATCAAATATATGGCTTAATCCCTTAATAACATCTTCACTGTCTTCTAGATTGCGAAACTCAACGATAGAGCCGTCACAACAAACAATGTATTTTTTAGAAATCAAATAATCTAATGCCTTCTCTAACTTACCATCAGATATTACTACTCCATGCTCACCTTTTTCGTAACTAGCATCAGTAATGTATTTCCCACAACCAGCATAATAAGAAATATCCATATACCATAATATTTGACTAATTTTCGCCTTATCAATAGTGCATTTCCCAGAATCAATATCACAAATATTGCAAGCAGCCAAATGAACCAATTTAGTAAAATTATCCATCTTATTCACCATCCTCGTTCTTTAACCCCATACCCTTAGAATCTAAATAATTAGCAACTGTCTGTTGAATATAATCCCAAGAAGGACGTACAGAGTGACCTAGAATATTTAAACCGCCAAGCTCTATCGACAAATTATAAAGCTGCATATGAAACCATCCTTTGCCTTGAAACCTTCCAAAAGCACGCTCTTGTCTAAGCATCATATTTCCAAGCTCATCAATCTTAAAACGTATTAACCACGACTTTGTATAAAAAACATTTATGTACTTTCTTTCATGTTTTTTAATTAACTTAGATATACCCCTAACAAGCTCTGAGCCATCAAAAAAAGAATAACCGCCTTTCCCATATTCTGAAATCATCATTCACCATCCCTTAATTTATTATTTAAATTCTCTCTCATACAATCTATTATGAATTTCGAAGTAGTTTCATGTACGTATGTTCGTGCCAATGCCACAACCCCAAAAAGTAAACAATAAGTATAAAAATCGCTGAAAAAACAACTCTCTCTGCAGGTCTATGCTCTATCACGAAAATACAGCGCAACCCGATAAACATTAACGGAATTAAATATAAAAACATCTCTACTCCCCATCCCTTAATTTATTATTACAACTTATTTTATCCTTGACATTTTCCATCCATTCAAACAACACACCAGAAAACCAATTTATTATTTGACCCTCACTTTTTGAGCCATAGCTTACACTTAATATCTCCGATGCATCACTATCAATTATCAATAATGCTTGAGTTGACCAAAGCTGAAATCTGTTAATGAAATCTGGGAATTTTTGCAACTCTTTACTATCTAATGATATAGCTGTTATATCAACTCCCAACATGTCTTTAGCTTTTTTAACATTAGGGCTTAAAGCTACTTTATTACAATAAGAAAATTCATCAGCACAAACAAAATATATCTTATGCTTTTCTATAAATTCCTTAATTCTCAAATGCCCTATTGCATTAATTTTTTCTAATGATATTTCTAATTCAGTTTTTACATTTACCGGAACATCTTCTGCTTCTTCAACATCTTCTGCTTCTTCATCAGAATAGCTACGGCTTTTGCTTTTATGATAAACACTAGCTACAATAACGCCTGTCCAAAATCCACCGTAGCTATTTACATTAATCAGCAATAGCAAAATTAAAGACAACACCTTAACTCTCATGCTGCTGCTCGCCCTTACTATTATGCTTCTCAAAATAAATATACATCCCATCCCCTGATCCAATTTTAGGATATACATCACTCTCAATATGAGGATTTAATTCACTATCTACTTTTAAACCATCTTTAAAATCAACACCAAATACTTTACCCTTAATATTTGCTTTAAACTTTCCCCGTACGGACTCATGTCTACCAACATTTATATCCCATCCACAAATTATTTCTGTAGTTTTAAACATAAATCTCTTTTGTTCTCTATCAAAGTTAACAAAAGCATTAATCTCGCAATAGTTATCATACTGAACACCTTCTGTTATTAAATCTTTTCTTATCTCTTCACTAAATCTTACCGATAAAACAATAGGCTCAGGATATTTATGTTGTCTAATTACGAAATTCTTATACCTCGAATCATAGTTAGCCCACACATATCCAGCATTGACAAATGCTGACGCAATCCTCTGATCTATCTCATCAGCTTTAATATGCGCTTTCTTGGTTCTATCATCTATTATTCTTTCCAATATTTCTTTTGGCACTGCATAAATGTTCTGTACAAACAACAATGCTACTAATAGTATTATTCTTCTAAACATTACTTAACCTCCCAGCATTAGTATCTTTATTTTTTATTTCTTCTATGATTTTTTGATCAAAACAATCCCCTACAATATCTACTCCTGAAATCTTCTTCATCACCCACAATCCTCTTTTTTTAAATCCTGAACAACGAGGCTCTTACTAGAAGACTTACCCTCTTCCATCTCGTCTAAACTAGCCGAAATCCCGTTAAAACCTATTATTAGACCTATCACTAAAATACAAACATTCATACAGACACCTCTTGCTCTAACATAATTTCCTTCTCTTTAACCCCCAACCCAGTAAACAAAATGCTCTACAACAAATATCAGAGCAAAAAG
>JABSQI010000262.1 GCA_013215905.1 Legionellales bacterium
CGCGCTGGTGGCCCCGATTAACCCCTTGTTTCCCATTCCTCCCGACAACCGGGTGGTCACCTGGCCGACATGGATCTCCGAAATGGGTCGGTTGATGCGGTATTTCGTCAAAAAGGTATAGCCGGGGGGCGTCGTATTTCTTATAAAAATTTCGACGAACTATCCAGGTGCAATAAGCCGGGCGGCCTTTTGGGCGGGAACGGTCTCCACGCTTTTGTTATTAATACTAGAAGCGGTTCTCTCAGGTTTATATGGTCCAGGTCCTCTCCTTCCACTTCAAAGCACATTTTCTTTCTTATTCCTACCCACCAGTGTTTCTTGTCATTGATTATTTTATCCTCACCATATTTCCATTCATTTTTGGGTTATTTAAATTTTCTAATTTTTTATTCATATTATTCACAACATTTTTAAATAAATATGTATGATTTTGTTCATTCATAGCATATTTTCTTATGTCAGTATATATTTTTTTTTGCAAAATTTTGTCAAGTTCGTCAATAAAATCTGTTGCATGTTTACTAGGGCCGACAACTAAATTAGGGCCCAATCCACTTCCCATAGTCATGCCAAACCCTGCGGCTGAATCAATTAACATGTCTTGTGCAGATTTATCTAAGTTATTATAATTTTTTAAAAGAAGATTGGAGTCTCTATGTATAATTTCATCATAATAATGGTCGCTTAAATCAATATAGTTATCACTAAACTGTTCTTCTTGAAGCATTTGTTCTATATACTTATTATGCATGCTTGATATTAATGCTTCTTTTAAATCAATAGGAACAGGTGCTTTTTTAATATTTTTAATGATATTGTTATAAGCCTGTATAGATTCATTTAGGTTTTCTGTTTTATCAAATGTTTTTCTGAATATAGCATGAGCGGTTTTTTTCGCTGAATTTTCTGTGAAAATGTATGCTGGATTATTAATTAGCCTAGTTATGGTATCAACTGAGACTCTACGATTTGTTATTTTAGTACTAATTGCAAAATATAATTTCTTACCGAAGCTCTCTTTTAAGGCTGATATATTGGCAACTGAACTATCTTGTTTTGCAATCTTATCAAAAACACCAGCTATAGCTGTAATACAAGATATATATGCAAATTTTTCCATTTCATCTTTGTTGGCAAAAACTGGTTGGTATCTAGATGTATGCTCAGAAAAATTAAAGCCACCAACGAAATTTGTTTGGCATACAAGTCTATAAAAATATGCACTTGCTAATCTATTTTTAACATCAAGTATTTCTTGATCAGAAATTGTTTCATTATATATTTTTTCATGTAATTCTTTTTGCTCTTTAAAAAAAATTTCCCACTCTTTGCTCTCCATATCTTGCATTATACTATCATACATTTTTTTTATGTCATCTAGAAAAACATAGCTTAAAGGGATATTTTTTTTATAAAATCTTGTCCATCCCAAGCCTTATTAGTTTGTCCGGTATTAAAAAAAGTTATTTCTGTATCAGAGTACTCGGATTTATCCAAAGACTTAAAATCATTGCTTTGTGTCGAGAAAAATCTTCTCTGGTCCCCTTTATTGAAAAAGAAAATTGTTCCAAATACTTTTCCGTATTTGTTTTTATATTTTAAATGCTGGCCTGATTTTTTGTATGAGTTAGCAATTCTTTCATTAAGATATTTGATGATATTAGATTTCATAAATCTGTTCTAAAGTAAAGTATTTATAATTAATAGATAAAATTTTTGCTTAAGTCAATATTTACTGTATATTGATTGCAAGTTATAAAATAAAAATATATTTGTATTGTATATTTCAGAAAATATTAGACATGATAATATGTAAGCTAATGTTACGTATTTAAAGATATTTTTGTACAGAGAGAGTTTTTAGAGATTTAAAATAATTGATTAGAAGTAAAATATACCATTTTAAACAACAGTAAATTCAAATACTTTATAACTAAACGCGTTGTTTGGATGAATAGATAATTACCAGAGTTGGTGTTTTGTGTGCTGTGTTTGTTTTAATATTTATACTAAAAGTGTTTGCTGAAAACTATTTAAATTCAAAATAGTAAGAAAGATATTTCCAATTGTAGGATATAGGGATTTCATTATATAAAATGTAGTTAATTTAGATAAAAATATACAAATGGCTCAAAAATATTACAAACTTAAAATTATTTCAAATACAAAATTATAGTTATTTATTGCAAGAATTGAGGTGCATTTTAAGATATCTAATGTGGAGTCTTAAAACCTAAGAAAGAAGGAAATGATAAAAAATTCTTAAATCTTGCTGAGAGCTATTACGGAAAATATGCATCTATACATTTTAAGTTAATTAGAAAAGCTTATTACAGAGTACTATATAGAGTTTTATAGCTGAAAAATATTCAAGCCTAATAAAATTGACACATAGTTGTTGCTTATTAATGATAATTGTTAGATTTTCATTATCATAAATTTACTGAGAATATTTTTAAGCAGTATGCTAAAAATATTCTCAAGGAAATGGCTTGTAATAAATTATTTGTTTTATACGTATAATATATTGCATTCAATATGTATTGCAGTATATTATCTAGAATCAGGAAGGAATTCATCTGTGAACTTCTTACCAAAAAAAGAATTTGTATCGATGAGAAAAATTAATCTTAATACTCAAAATTTTTTTCCATACTGCAAACCTTTATCAAGGATAGAAGCTATAAGGTACAGATGATAAAAATGTTTAATGCCTAAGGATATAAAAATGTTGAAAATGCGACAGATTGCTTTAACAATAATACTATTAATATTAACAAATTCTATTCATGCTGATGGAATAATTTCAAATCTTGATGAATATTTACAGCGATATCCACATTTAATAGATGAGCAAGGTTGGGTAACAATTACTAGAGAACATCTTTTAAATAATACAAAATATTTCGATATAAATTGTGACTATAAACTAGTTCATAGTGACACAAGCATTGCTTTCCCAATTAAGTTAACTAAACATAGATTTGTATTTAAAGCTCCTTCTGCAGATAAAGATTATTTACACCTTATAGAATATAACAAGAAGCATAAAATAATTGCTTGTTGGCAAAAATTAACTAGTAGAGAAGATAGTAGTATACAGGTAACAGCATTTAA
>JABSQI010000263.1 GCA_013215905.1 Legionellales bacterium
GACCCATTAGGTATCGCAATGGAGATAAATTACCTAAACATCAAGTAGACCCTATAATAAAACCTTTTGATCAAGGAAATAATTCTACATGGCAGTACCAGGATCCATATGATCCCTCAGCATCTACAAATCCTAATCAAGTACAAGTGTTCGATCAGGATCCTTTACAAACAATTGAAGGTGGTGCAACTCCGGATTATGATGCACAAAATATTAAAAATATAAAACGAACGTCTGATTACAATAAGGCAATGGGTTATGCAGGTATGGCTGCTAATATAGGTTCAATGGTTGGCAATAAATATTTTGATAAAACAGGTAGAACTTATGGAGACAGTGAATTACATAGACAAGCTATGAAAAATATGCAAACTGAAGAACAATCTAAAACTCATGATACAGTTAGTTCTATGATTCCGGTATGGGGAACTTTTAAAGGAGCTACTGATTCAGCATTGGATTCTATAGATCAAAAAGATGAATATGGTAGAAGCAAAAGTAAAGTTGCTCATGTAGCTGCAAATTTTTTAGATCCATCTCGAATGGCAGATACAACAATGGATTATTTTAAACAAGGTAAAGTAGGAACTGGGGTATTAAATGCTCTTACTGCTGGTTTATATGGTCAATATGATATGGATAAAGTAAAAGGAGTTGCTGATAGGGAACAAGAGTGGAGAAAAGAAAGAGAAAGTATGTTTGATGGTAGTCAAACAGGAACTACTAAAAGTGGTATATATGCAAGATATGGTAAAGAAATAACAACTCCTCGTAATGTATTAAATGATAATTGGAATGCTGAAATTGAAAATGGTGAAATAGTAATTGATACAACAGGTAAAAACATTCCCAATATAAGATATGGTGGTACTAATACACATGCATCATTACAGTCTCCTTATGCAGTTAAATTTACTGGTGATAAGCATGGTCAAGACTCTAATAAAGATGGTCAGGAAGGTATCCCAATTAAAGCAGCAGAAGGATTATATGTAGCTTCTAACTATCTAGGATTAGATGGTAAAAGAGCTAAAAAAGGACAAAAAACAACAGCCCAAGAAATGCAACCAATTGTTGAATCGTTAGCTAACGCGGATACAAATAGCATGGATGCTTATAAAAACAATGACGAGTTTATTACTCATCAATTAAAACAATTAGAAGAAATGAAAAATGATGCAGAAGCAGCAAAAGTAGCAGAAGAACTCAAAAAACTATTAAGTAAAAAAAATAGAGACATGGGTGAAATTGCTGCATTTATCCAACAAAACGCACAATACTTATTAAATGATCCTAATGCTCAACAGCAAAATTTACCTCAAATGGAACAAGGTAATCCTAATATGCAAATGGCACAAAGAGGATTAACAATTGATAAAGATGATACTGTAATAGATCCAGAAGGTAATTATACTGTTACTAAAAGCACCCCTCAAAAAAATATTATTGGAGC
Source organism: Legionellales bacterium (assembly GCA_013215905.1). The sequence continues at coordinate 1,454 of JABSQI010000263.1, forward strand.
CCAAGATAGAATGTCAGTTAGTGAACAAACAGGTATGCCTACAGATTTAAGTGCAAAACTTGTAACATCAGGAGGAGGTAAATATGGTGATGTTTTTACTCCTCAAGGTTCTCTTACTCTCAAAATGCAAAATAAATTAGTCAGTGATTATGGTATGTCTTCTAATGATGCAAGTAAAGTAACTGCATATAACTTACAAAATTATAAACCTATAGGAAAATTAATTAGTGATTATTATGGTGTTCGTTCAGGAAATCAAACACTACGTTCTGCAGATCCAAATACAAGAGGTAATATAGGTTTAAATAAAATTCAAAATCAAGGTCAATGGGCACAAAGTATTATTAATGATATTGTAAGTAATAAAGGAATATTACCTTCAGAATATAGTAATCTACCATCTTCAGTTAAAAATGAAATGTTAAGAATTTCACGTTTACCTGGTGATAATAAACATATTTCACAGGGTAAATTTACCCCTGAGTTAAGAGATGTATATAATAAAGCAGTACTTAGTAACACTACAGAAATAGGTAGAAATCCATCTTTTGCTCTTAAATTAAATGAAACAAAACCACAATTTCCAACACGTGGTGCTGCATTTAATTATTATAAAGACTTAGGAGTACCTGACTTTGAATGGGGCGGAAAAAAATATAATACTAAAACAAGATCTGAAGTGGGCTTAGATCCTCTTACTGAACCAATTATTGATCGTGAAACTCCTGATGTTAACTATGTAGGAGATAAATCAAATATAACAAATATACCAATAAATAGAAGAGGTGGTATGACAAGTAACAGACATTTACTACGTAAACTATTACGTAAACAAAATGGTGGAGCGTTGCAAACTTATCAAGAAGGTAAAATTATTAATGCTCGAAAAGCTGCACAGGAAGCTAACGAGGAGGCTAACGAGGAGGCTATTCAAAATTATATGAGGGCTCAACAGAGTCGTACAAAGAGACCACCAATAAGTACTCCACATATTCGTAATACCAATGATGAAGATGAATTCGCATCGTTTGGTCCGGGTTTTGGAGGTACTAGACCGGAAGGTGGCTGGACTCAAATGGGGTATGATACAAAGAAAAAAATTGAAGCTTATAATGCAGTACTTAATCAACAAAATCCTAATAAAAGTCTTGGTGTACGTGAATATCTTAACAATTATCAACAAGGTGGTTCATTACCAACTTATCAAGGAATAATGCATAGTCAAGCTACATTGGATGCATTAAAGAGTAGAGCTAATGATTCTAGTGCAACTCCCGAACAAAGAGCAAAATCAAAATATGCTCTTTCAGTAGCATTAGGACAAAATAGAAGTCAATTACCAGGGGATGTTACTCCAATATCTTTTGATGCAAGTGAATTTGGAGGTGTAACTCCAACAGCTACAACAAAAAGATATGCTCCTACTTTATATACTCAACCAGATGGAACATTAGGAACAACTAAAACAGTTGCCCCTAAACTTAAAAATAAAGAAATTCTTCCGGCTGGATATACAGAAGGAGAAAGAAGACCATCAGGAGAGATCTTTTTTGGAAATGAACTTAAAAATGTTCCATCAACAGAAGATTATTTTGCACCTAAAAGAAAACCCTTACAACAAGGTGGACCAATTCCAGGTCAAGAACAAGAACAACCA
>JABSQI010000264.1 GCA_013215905.1 Legionellales bacterium
TCTGCATCATCAGGATTATTCTGTCTTTGTATTATATAATTATTACAGCTGTTTAAAATTTGCCCTAATAAAGATTTACCTCCAACAGCAGTTATATCAGAAACAGATTGAGTTGCAAGCAAGGCACAGACACCAACTTCTCTTCCTTGATTTATTAAATTAATCACTTGGCTTCCAGCAAATACAGAAAATTCATCAAAAATTGTATATACATAATTTTTCTTTTCTACATCCAATTGCATGGAAAATAAATTCTTTAAATCATTAATTATTAACTTGCCTATTATATTAGAATAAGAGGGGAAAGCCAAAGTATTTAGACAGAAATATACAATTGCATTTTCTTTCATTGCACTCTCTAGAGTTAATACATTACCACTTGAACAATCAAATACATGACCTATTTCACTATTTACCAAATTTTCAATTTCAAAAATTAAGCTAGAGACGTCTTTACTATTTTTTTCTAACTTGGAGATAATATTAAATAAATATCTACTTTTAGCTTTTCTTGCCAATATGCTTAATTCATCTAAATCTAGATACTTAGATAATAAATATAAATCCACTTGCAAACCAAGCTCTTCTAATACTTGAAAAATAGTTTGTAGATATCCTTCCGCTATTTTTTTATAATGTTCTTCTGTCCAATTTCTTAGTTCAATAATTCTATCTTTTTTTGAGGTATATCCCCCAGATGCAATAGGATTATATTTTATACTTTGAGAGTTCAGCGAGAAAAGATAGAATGGAACGCTACTTTTTTTAGCATAAGTCTCTACACGTCTTGCTAAAGTCATATCTCCTTTTCCATCAACATAAAAGAGTGCTTTCCGCCGCTTAATTACATTTTCAACAATTGAACAAATTGCTGTTGTCTTCCCAGAACCAGTTGTCCCTATCAATAAGGTATGTGAATTAGCATCTTTATCTAGTAAGTAAACCGGGTTATTATTTAAATTATCAAATCCAACTAGATTACCATTGTGTTTTTTAAATTTATTATTTTTTATTGTATTTTTTAAATTATTATTCTTGATTTTAAGTTTAACTATATATTCATAAAATAAATTCAAAAAACCACCTAATATCAATCCTAAAAAAATAACAACTTTAAGATAGTTATTGAATTCTATAACATTTTTACTCAATGATAATCTTAGACTATCTAATTGATTAATACACAATATTGTATTAGATACTGAATTCCAATTATAGTAAAGTCCAAAGAAACCAAGTGTTATTAATAGTAGTGCAGAGACTCTGATATATTTAATAATAAAAATTACTATTAATATCATAAAAAATATTGGCAGTGAAAAATAACCAATAACAATTAGTGTAATACAATTACTTAATAGCAGTTTGTTCCTATAACTTTCGTGACAATTAAACATTCCTCACCCAAAAACACCATTATTAAAATAAAAATATATTTAAATAATTACTTTTATATTTAACTTACAGTAATTTTTAAACTATAAATTAGTTTTAATAATATTTACAATTTTTTATGTAAAGCTTTCTTCAGTATTGCATCTAATCATATTCTATATTTATTCTGCAAGAATATCATTATGAAAAATTATTGCATACTACGCTCAATATTAAGTTAAATATTGACTACATACTTTAATAGTATTATCATTGATTTATGACTTAGCCCTAGTCAACATCCTAAAAAGGAGGAATCGAAGGATGTCTTATAAACATATCTTGACTGCTGTAGATCTCGGAGACATAACCAAAACTCTACTAGATAAAAGTGTAAAATTTTCTGAACTATTTAATGCTAAAATATCTTTAATACATGTAGTACATGCTATACCAGTATATGGTTATGGCGATAATTATGTTGTAGAGGTTGAAAGTAAACTTATCAAAAAAGCAACGGAAGAAATGAATAAATTAGGGAAAAAATTTAATATAAAAGATGAGGATATTTACGTAGAGATAGGAGCTCCTAAACATACTATTTTACAATTTGCCGAAGAGCAGGATGTTGATCTAATTATAATAGGAAGCCACGGAAGAAACGGGCTACTTAGAGTCCTTGGATCATGTGCTAGTGGAGTAGTACATGGGGCACATAATGACGTATTCGTTGTACATTATGAAGAACAGATAAAAAATTCATCTGAATAGCTTAGATTAATTAACATTAGCATCTTGCCATGCTTCAAATACTAAATCCATAAGTTTAGAAATATTTTTTATTGTAAATTTTGATGTTTCAATCTCTGGCAATATTTTAACATTAACCTCCTGATTAGTAGCAAAATCCCATGTATTAGCAGGTAATATCTTATCTGAACCAGATATAAATATAGGAATTATAATAGCATCGGACTGTATCGCCATAATAAAACCACCTTTTTTTAGATTTTTCTTTTCATGCTTCTTTTTTCTACCACCCTCAGGGGATATCCAAATCACATTATGTTCATTCAAGATTTTTTTTGCATATTCTAAATTCTGAATTGCATGCTTAACATTCTTTCGGTCCAAGGGAATTGTATTTGCTGCTCTCATTGCTCTTCCAAGTAAAGGTATTTTAAATAACTCCTTTTTTGCTATCATTCTAATATTACCACCAAATAGATAAAACAAAATAAAGATATCATAGTGAGAAGAGTGGTTAGACATAACAATATATTTTTTATTACTTTTAATTCTAATATTTTCCTTACCAGAAATATTTAACCTAGCTTTAACAATGTTAAGTAGATTAATTGAATATTCATATAACATTCGGTTTATTTTATCTTGTCTATCTATACATCCGTATAATAATCCTCTGATACTAGATACAAATATAATAGTTGCCGACGCAGACATTACCCAGGCTTTATCAGTAATATTTGATTTCATATAATTTTTTGTTATTATTCTTCATTAATACTTATCATTATAGATATATTTTTTGAATATTGAATATTTTAATTTAATACATATTTAATATAATTTAATTATTTTTGTATCGAATTAAAATTATCGCTATGAAATTAAAACTACTTTCTACATTATTTATTATTGCAATTTCTTTTAACGCTATTGCGAAAAACACATGGAAACAAACTTCTAAATATGCTACTTTAGGTA
>JABSQI010000265.1 GCA_013215905.1 Legionellales bacterium
CAATATTCTATTCAAAACACCAAAAAAAAACAAGTGAATATATTTGAAGTGTTATTAATGTAGTGCTAAATATAGACTACATACTCAACCAAACAATAAAAGGCCTACAAAATTGCAGGCCTTTATTTATTGCTATTATTTAATAAAATTAAGCGATACACCTCCTGTTAGTACCCGAATACTTAACAGTAACTCTTAATTTATCATTCAATTTAAATAGCAACATGACTATCAAGGGGTAAAAAACTCTTAAATCATTTTACTTAAATAGTAATCTATTATCATTTTTTTTGATGCTTTTATTCCATGAAACCTACGAATTCTTAATATATCAATCCGTTTGAATACAATTACAGTGATAATAAGAAGAAAGAAACCTATCGCAGATAAAACAAACATAATATCGTACAATTTTAATATGTTTAACTCAGTCATTTTACAAAAAAGATTAGTCATTTAATTTAAGTTATCCCAAACGGTTCCATTGTACACTCTCATTTTTTTCGATGTAGAATCAAAATATACATCTCCTTCTGAAGGGCTAATAGGTGTAGCGGAAGGTTTTAAATTCAAAAAAGTATCAATCTTAACATTTCCTCCGACATTAAGTGTATGTGTTAAATCAACCTCTTTATAATTTATACCCACACGATCTACATTAAAATCACCAACTATTAAAGCTTTATCGGACGAAGAGTTCTCTATATATAATTTGTTCGAATTGTTCTCATCTAGTCCAGCCTCAGTTCCTATAAAAACATTATTACTTCCGGACGAGTTTGCTCCACATCTAACTCCAATTGCTATATTATAATCTCCAGATAACCCGTAACTCATTGCTCTAGCTCCAATTGCTATATTGAATTCCCCGCCTACATTATCATGTAACGTGTGGTACCCCAAAGTGGTGTTCTGACTACCTGTTGCTATACTTATTTGTGATAAATGACCAATAGCAGTGTTTCCATCCCCACTAGTTAAGCCTTCCAAACTTTTATAGCCAAAGGCAGTATTCCAATTAGCACCGTTTAGATTCCCGCTCATGGTTAGATAACCAACAGCTACATTCCAGCTACTATTTTGTGGGCTTTTCATTGCAGAATACCCCATAGCAGTATTGTATCTACCATTACCGTTATTCAAGGTTTTATACCCTACACCTACATTGTAAGCATTCCAAGCAGTAGAAGCATTTGTTCCAGACAATTCCCCTATGAAAGTAGATTTTGTGGAGTTAATTAATTCTAGTTGACCTTTTGTAGTTAATCTAGCTCGAATATTATTGTTAGTTCTAAAATCAACAGCTTGATTATCCGTAGTACCAATAAAATTAGTTCCATTTATAGTACCTGAATTACCATTTAAATCCCAACCACCACTACTACTAGATCCTAATTTAATCCAAACAGAACCATTATTATAATATAAGCCAGGAGTTACATCGGAAATTGTAGCTGTATTGTAAACTGTCATCCCTTCAACATCTGCGCCAAGTGGAGCTGGACTTGTAGTGTCAGTTAAAGCGACTCTTGGGAAAAGTAATCCTCCACTTGCTCCATTAATATCTAAAGCAGCATCGGAATTTGGCGTTGTAGTTCCAATACCTACTTGTGCATAAATAAATGTACTACATAAACTAATTACTATTATTAATATCTTTTTCATAATAAATGGGTTTTGATGCAAACATATATCATGATTCTCATTTTAAAATAAAATATATGTCATTAAAACGTCATTATTGAAAAAATAAATGTCATATATTTGTCAATTCAAAATATATAACATATTAATATGAAGTACTTTATATTCACATTTTTCATAGTAACGAAATTAATAGCACAGGAATATTCTATTGATTCAATGGTTAATAAAAATCTTAGTAATGAGTATAAATTATTAAAAAAAGAAGTTCATTTTGATACCGATAGACACCTAAGTCTTGGAAAAAGTTTTTATGATAAAAAAGATTTTATTAATGCTGAAAAAATATTTTTAGCAATTCTAGAAAAGGGAGATAAAACAAAATATGAGTATATAACAGCCGAAAAACACTTAGGAGATATATATAAATTAACTAAAAAATACAATAAAGCGTTAATTCATTACAACAACATTAAAGATAAAATCAAGAAAGACGATTTAGTTTATATATTAAATAGTTTAGGATATACTTATGTGAAAATTTATGATTCTGAAAAGGCTTTAGAGGTATTGAGTTTAGCAAAACAAATTAACGAAGAATCTGGAAATATTTTTGACAAAGGAGGAACACTAGGTTTGATTGCTTGGGTGTATTCTTTTGATGAAAATGAAAAGGAACAAAGCTTGAAATACCACAAGGAAACCTTAGAGGCTTTTATAAAAATAGGTGAGCCAAGAGGAATTCTTACCAGTAGTGCCAATTTAGCTTCAACATATACTATATATGGAAAGTATGATAAAGCCCTAGAATACCTATCCAAAGCATTAATTATAGCCATTGACTTAAAAGATGTACACTCACAAGGTATGATTATACTTAATTTTAGTGAAGTGTATTTTAATCTTCATAAATATGAAGAGGGCCTACAAAAAGTTAATGAGGCATTTATATTGTTTGAAAAAATTAATTCTAAGCACGGAATAGGCCTTGCGAATTATTTTTATGGAATCCTATATTTAAAAATAAATAATTACCAAAAAGCTGAAAATCACTTAAAAGAATCTTTAAAAAATTGCATTGAAGATTCTAATCTAGAATATATTAAAAAAAACTATTATTATTTATACGAATTGAATCTAAACAGGAATGATTCAAGCAAAGCTTTGGATCATTATAAAAATTATATAGTTATAAAGGACAGTATAAATAAAATTAAACACGGTAAAGTTAACCAACAACTTAAATTGAATTTAGGATTTAAAGAAATAGAAAAAGAATTAATAAATTCCAAATCAGAATTAAAAATACTAAACCAAAATAACGATATATCAAGGTTTAAAGTAATAATACTCTCCATTAGCATCATTCTATTTTTAATTGTTTCCTTTTTTATATTTATAAATATAAAAAATAGAAATAAAACATTAAAACTTAATAATGAGAAATTAAAC
>JABSQI010000266.1 GCA_013215905.1 Legionellales bacterium
AGATACTAGTAAGAAAAATATTAGAAAAAGATTTGATAAGATAAGAATAAAATTAGAAAATGACAGGAATGCTATTATTAACCAACAAACTCAATGGGAATTTCTAGAATATATAAGTGATAATATTGTAAGAGCGGCAAATATTAATTTAAGAGATGTTAGAATGAGACAAACGAAATTGCAATATTCATTATTAGGAGATTTAAAAAATGTTAATATTATTGACGGAGAATGTGTAATTGATTATCTCGATTATGAATTTAGAAATAATAAATACTTTTCAAAGTTTTTATCGAGAAATAAAATAATAGAATTACTTGGAGGAGTTAAGGATGGTTACACTACTATGGATATTTTGAAGCTTGTCAGTAGTAGTAATTATATATCAATGAATGCCTTGAATCCAATGCTAAAAGTATTCGAACACCATTTAGCAAAAAATACGTCAAGAATTAATTTATGTTTTATTGTAAATAACGCTCATTGTTATCCTATATTAGATAACGATTATAAAAATAAAATAAGTAGAAATAAATGTTTAGATTTAGAAGAGTTAACGAATGATAAATTTAATTATAAAACTTGCTTATATTTGAATCATATTTCTGATATTCCCAATGATAATAAACATGATATTCTCATTAATTCAAATAACTTATCAAACATAGCCAACGATATAATGAGAAAAACAAATATCATCATAGAAGGAATGAAGTTCTATAATAATAAATTAATAAGCTTTCAACATCCTAATAAATTTCGAATTGAATCATGTACAGATTATCATGAAAAAAAACCATTATGTGAACAATTAAATATACCTTTTGAAAACCAAACATTTACTAATATTGGAACAAATATTTTTACAAGTAAGTTCGGAGAATTACCAAAATCTAAACTATCAAAGGAACTAGAAAAAATATATTCTGATTATCATATCAAGCCATATATAAAATTAGTGAATGAATTGTATCACGGAGTTAGTTTATTGTCTCGTGATCGAAGATTACTTGCGACCAATGGAAATGATACAGATAACATAATAGAAAAAGGTTTTGATATTAATAAATCATATAGTTCAGTATTATTAGAAAATAAAACTAATTATCCTATATTTACCCAATTTGATGAAGTTGAATTATACAAACCCATCAAATCAGGTGAATATTATATTAATAGAGATTTTACTTTAAATCCAACAATAAAATTAAATAAAGGTTGGTATCCTACAAATATCATAAATTATTGTATAGAAAAAGAATATATAAAAGAAGAAGATATTAAATATTGTATAAAATCAACATTCTCATTATCATATGATTACTTTAAGAAGTATGTTGAATTTTGTTTCAAATTTAAATCTGGTAAAAAGTTAGTAAATAATTTAACTGGATTTTTAAATAAGAAATATAATATTTATCAAAAAGGTTGTATTTCAGATTCTTATGAAATCGCTTGTGGAACTTTTATGAACGAGAGAGAAAAAAATAATGAATGTTTTATTAACAAAGTCAACGATATGTTTATTATTAGAAGTACAACAAAAACTAAATGTCTGGAAAGTAATAGTCCAGTATATCGACAAATAGTAGCTGGAGGAATAATAAATCTAGATAAACTATATTATAAAGTTACAGATTGTAATTCTGTTGTTATCTCGTATAAAGTTGATAGTATAATGGTTTTAAATCCTAAAATCAATATCGCATTGGGAAATGAAATTGGAGATATAAGAATTGAGAAATGGGCTACTGTTAAGAATATAAAAATAATTGATCCAGTTCCTGAATATTTCTATAGCGATTTTGATCGCCATAGAGAATGGATTGATATAAAATTAGACGAATTAAAAGGTTCATATTTAGTGTCTGGAATATCTGGATGTGGTAAATCTTATTTATTAAGTAAATTAATTACAACCGATGATAAGGTATTATGCTTTACAAATAAAGCGTGTAATGTATTGAGAAGAAAGGGAATTAAGGATGTTTCAACATTTGATAAAATATTTTATAATCAGATTAATAATAGAACATGTGAGAAAATAGGATTAAAAAGATTAGAAAAATACAAAAATATTTATGTAGATGAGTATTCAATGGTACCATTCAAATACATACAATTATTATATAGTTTAAAAAATGAAGGTAAAAATATAAGATTATTTGGAGATTCAAATCAATGCCCTCCAGTAGAAAAAAATAATAAGTCTGGAAAATTATATGATTATAAAACTTCTAATTTTGTAAAAAAAATATGTGATTATCAAATTTATAATATTCCGTATAAATTTGAATATGGAAGATATGAACAACCATTATATGATGTTATACAACATCTACTAAAAACAAATACAATACTTAATTGTAAAAATAAAAAAATTAAACCAAATCTATTATTCAATATAGCATATACCAATAAAAAAGTCAATGAGATTAATAAGAAATATTGTAAAGATTATGGAAATTTTACTGCGAGAGAGCCTATCATTTCTAACGTTAATTCTACTAAGTATAACGTTTTTCGTAGTAGTCGGTTCGTTATTGAGAAGATTAATAACAATATGGTAAGCCTAAAAGGTTGTAAAATTAAAATACCTTTATCTTATATTAAAAAACACTTTGATTATGGATATTGTATAACAGTTCATAGAATGCAAGGTGATGAGATTACACAAGAATATAATATTTATGAAGTTGAAAAAATGAGTAGAGCGTTATTCTATACTGCTTTAGGACGAGGAAAAAAATTAAAAAATATAAATTTTAATTATACAAAAAAAATATTTAAATTAGATAGAGTTAATAATGAATCTATAATTTTACATACTAAGTAATAATAATTTTTTTTTCATTGACACTATCTATAAGCTTCTTATGCTTAGCAGTCTTTTTATGCCTTGCTAAATGGGATTTAGAGGTTTCTAATCCACAATCGCATATAATTTTCCCTTTTTTTTTTCTTAATATTTCTTCTTTGTTTGTCTCTCTATATTCCTTCTGTTGTTCTGCTACTTTCTCTTTATTTTTTTCATATCGTTCTTTTCTTTGTTCTCTTAATTTATCTTTATTTTTTTCTTTGTAAA